>CACYDE010000001.1 GCA_902773045.1 uncultured Ruminococcus sp.
GACAAAACCACATCCGAGGAGAAGACACCAGAAGTTGAGGACAAAACCACATCTGAGGAGAAGACACCAGAGGTTGAGGACAAAACCACATCCGAGGAGAAGACACTAGAGGTTGAGGACAAAACCATATCTAAAGAGAAGACACCAGAGGTTGAGGACAAAATCACATCTGATGAGAAGACACCAGAGGTTGAGGACAAAATCACATCCGAGGAGAAGACACCAGAGGTTGAGGACAAAACCACATCCGAGGAGAAAACACCCGAAGCTGAGGACAAAACCACATCTGAGGAGAAGACACCCGAAGTTGAGGACAAAACCACATCCGAGGAGAAAACACCCGAAAATGCAGACAGTATTCAGTCACAGAATGATGATACCGATGATCAGGATAGTGACGATGAGGAAATACGTGTCGATGAGGACTTTATTTTTGACGAATCCGATGACGAGGACACAGAAATTAACGATGTCCGGATAAGTTCCGATGACGACAAAAGGCTTGAGGGTTTATTCAACACATCTCAGAATACAAGAACAAAAGCGGAATTAAACGAGTCTGATATATCAAAAACAGATGAAAATGCAAAATCCGCCGAACAGCAGAATGACGCTGCCAAAACAGCCCCGGAAAAGTCCGGCGTTTCCGAAGCACACAGCAAAGACGAAACAGAACCCGACAGCAAAACAGCTGAGTCCGACTCTAAGGCTTTATTAGGCAGCAGTGAAGATAACAGCGAGTCAAGACCCCGTAAAAGCGAGGGCTTTGAAGATATTTCGTCAAATTATACCGGTGAAGAGCTGAAAGCTATAAAGAAGCAAAATTCGAGTGCCGGAAAGTTTAAGCGCACTGTTTCAAAGGTGAAGAGAAAGCTTGTGGAGCTTTGGAATACCCGAGATGAAGAGAACGCCGAAAAATCCGTCACACCGGATAAAGATATCTCAAAGACCGAAAAGAGTGAAGAAAACCTAACAGATAATAAGGTTATAGATCTTAATGCCGGAGCAGCCGCAGAAAAAGCTGTCAGCTTGGAGAAAGATGAAAAAGCTGAACAAAAGGAACAGTCGGCAGAGCCGTCAAAATACGGAGATGTTTTTGAAAGCGATTCCGAAAAGGCTGAAAATATTATTTCTGAAACTGATGAATCGGAGTCGGTAGATATTTCCGAAAAGCAGCCCGATGAAACGAAAAACATTGTTCCTATAACAGTTATCAAAAACGAAAACGCAAATGTCGTTCCGTTGGATAAGGACAAGGTAAGAGAAACGCTGAGCGTTATAGAGCCTGAAAAGAAGCCGCCCTCTGTTTTGACGGACGAGCAGAAGCATCAGCTTGAGATGAACCGAAAAGTTCTCGAAAAGGTGAAGCAGTATGAGGAGGAAACAGCCGAAAGGCGTGAGGAGCTGCGAAAAGAGAGAGCAGAACGCTCAGCTAAGGCTTACGAAAAAGCGTTCGGTACGGTTGATTATATCACCGAATTTGAAACGGATGACTACAGCCCAGAAGAAAGCGGCAATATCATTAAGGTAAAAGCCGGTAAATTTACGGAATCTGTCAGAAGCGAATACGAGTTTTACGTAGGCTACACACGTCTTAAAAATGTGGCAAAGAGTCAGACGAGAGTTGAGTCTGCGGCAGCGCGTTCTGATACTTCTAATTCTCGTGATGTTCAGAATACGTCTTTTTCAGAGAAAATAAAAACCGATGACAGCCGGTATGCGGAGTTTGCGGAGGATAAATTCGCTAAGAGCCGTGATAAACTGGACTCTATTTCAAAGAGGCTTGACTATAAGGATGAGAAAAATCCCAACAAGCTTGAGTATCGGTCGGAGGATGACGCAGTCAAAATTAAGAAGATACTTCAAGATAAAACGAAAAAAGAGAGTTTCCGTTGGAGCTTATCTGCCGGATTGACGTTTGCAATGTTTTTGCTGTGCTGCCTGAGCGGATTGTTTACGGTTGGCAGAGGAGAAGCAGCAGATGACAGCAAAATGAGAGTATTTGCGTTTATAAATCTTGCAATGTACGCTGCTATGATATACAACTGCAAAGGCATTATCATATCGGGACTGCGTCCGCTAAGAAAATTCAAGTCGAATTCCGATACAGGATTTGCAGCTGCGGCAGCTGTGACGGCGCTTCAAAGTGTTATGGCGCTGATCACACCGACTCCGTTTTTGCGTCAGAGATTAAATGTATACACGCTCATAGTAACATTTGCGTTGGCATTAAACTGTTTGGGCAGAGCGAGAAACGCAGACAGAATATCATCAAATTTCAGATTTGTGTCGGATTCCTCACAGAAGTATACGGGAAAATTCTTCCATGACCAAAGAATGGTTGCAACGCTTCTAAGCGGAACGAAAAACGACAAATCTGAGCTTGTGTTCCAAAAGAAAACAGCGTTTTTAAAGCATTTCATTGAGCTGTCAAATTCTCCTGATCCGGGAGAGGAGCTTGCGGATAAGTTCTCACTGCCGGCAATGATTTTCTCGGTAGTGATAAGCGTAGTGTATTTATGTCTTTCAAAGAGCGCAGCCGATACGCTGTCTGTTCTTAGCATAATGATGTGCGCTGCTGTTCCGATGTGTTCAAAGGCATTGGGAGCCGTGCAGATTCACAGGCTTTCAAAGAATTCGCTTGCAAACCAGTCTATGGTAGTAGGATATCAGGCGGTAGACAACTTCTCCGAAAGCGCAGCGGTAATGCTGGACGCTAAGGAGCTATACCCTGAGGGTTCGGTTCATATGAACGGAATAAAGAACTTTGACCAAAGACGAATTGACGATGCGATGCTGGCGGCTGCGTCTGTAATTATAACTGCCGGCGGAGCTATGGCAGGGATGTTTGACGGAATAATACACGGTGACAAGCAGGAGAATCTGCCTACTGCCGAAAATGTAATTTACGAGGACGGCAAAGGACTTATCGGCTGGGTAAATAATGAGCGTATTTTCATAGGCAACAGGGAGCTTTTAAAGGCGCATGATATTGAGCCTATGTCAAAGGAATACGAGGAGAAGCAAAAAGAAGACGGTGACGAAATACTATACCTGGCGTGCGCAGGGGAGCTTGTGGCAATGTTCATAGTAGGCTACAGCGCAAACAGGAGAGTAGCGGACGCATTAAGGCGAATGGAAGCCAACGGAATGAGTATGCTGATAAGGACTACCGACGTAAATATTACGGCAGAGAGAATTGCGAAAGATTTTGGTGTTTCCCACAGAAGCATAAAGATACTGGAGCAGAAAAACTCTAATGTAGTGCGTGATGAAATGATAGGAAAAGAGAAATCCTCACCGGCATTTGTTGCGACCAAGGGAGGAGTCACGTCTTTCGGACGTGCGGTCAGCGGATGCATTCAGACAAAGAGAAACATCTCGCTTTCACTTGCCGTACAGATATTCGGAGTATTGCTTGGAATACTGGTAGTAACGGTAATAGCGTTGGTTTCGGGAGTGCATCATATTGGAGTAATGCCGATGTTTTTCTTCTATTTATTCTGGGCGGCAGCGGCGATTGCAGCGCCAATGATAGCGCAGAAAATACAGAAGTATTAGTTTTATTACCTATACTCGAAATCGAAAGGTCGGGAATGTCAGGATGCCCCGACAGGCGCATCGCATCCCAACTTTCAATGTTAGGTAACTTCACCGACTGCATCAAAATTTGTTTATAACAATAAATAAGCAGATTTCTTTTTGATAATCAAATTTCATAAAAATTTAAACTTAGCTTTCGGCGGTGCGAAGCTATCAAAAGTTTAGGTCAAGCCTTTTCAAAGGCTTGCGGATTCCAAAGGCAGCGCCTTTGGTCGGCGGTCGCAACCGCCGAAAC
>CACYDE010000002.1 GCA_902773045.1 uncultured Ruminococcus sp.
AACATATAGCTCTCTGTAAACAATCTGTTCAAGATCAGGAACATCTGTAAAAATATTAGTGAATCCATTCATCGCCAACATTTTTAAGTATAGACGAACCCGAGCCATCTTTTTATTGTAAGTATCTTGATCTCTTTTTTTCACTTTGGATTTACCGCTTGTTATCATATCCTCAAAGTCCATTTGCTTTTTGAGTTTAGCGATAAATGCATTCATTGATTCGCTGCTTTCCTTGATTTCCTTTACTGAATCATCAAGTATCTGTTCTATGTCACGATTTACAGCTCGTCTTTTATTGTAAGAATAAGCCCTCATGTCCGAATACTCGATAAAACTTGTACTTTTAAATTCAATTTGCTTCAATTGTTCTTCCAGCACTTCTTGTATTTCCATATGCTTAGAAGCAATAAAGCTGTATACATCATTATGGGTGTTAAATCCTCTGCTCTGCAAATCATCATTCAATACATACGTATATGCCCCTGTCTCTGATTTTTCAACCTTCTTTGTATAAAACCGCTTTATACAGTACGGCAATATCAGCCAGAACAAATTATCCACCATCTGATCTACATAGTTAATATATGTTTCTATCCATGATAGATCCGGTTTATAAACATTACGATTTATAAGTTCACGCGTACCAACAAGCCATTCTGCAAGGGTATCATTTTTGAATTTCAAATTTAATAACGGAACTAACAAAGAAGCACTTTGACACAAACAACAAGGTTTAGAGATAGCATTATTTTCCTGCTGCGCAGACTGCAAAAGTAAAGATAACTTAGGCTCTTTATACTTAAGCAATTCAGGGTCTTCAAGAAATAACGATTCATCACAATTTCTATGACCATACAGCAAAAACCTATAGTTACCATGCAGATACCCTTTTTGAATATTCTCTAATATTTTACGGTCAGTCGTCCCATTTCCCATTCGAGAAATAACTATCACAGCAATATCCTCAACGTCTTTTTCCGAAAGATATTCAATCGGATACCACATTTTAAAGAACACTTTACTTTCCAGATTATTAAGGAATTTTGTCACTTGCTTATTCATAGAGTTGTATATACTACGAATATTCTCATAATTTTCATCACTCGTCGAGGGGAGTTCGGGCACATTAAGCCTCTTCCTTAAGCGTTCTCTGAAATCACTGCCTTTTTTCTTTATTGCCTTATATTCATCTTTTGTCATATTTACCACCAACTTCTCATTTGTGAAAAAAGAAATAAAACTTGTTTCGTTTCCCCAATTCCCCGATTTCCCCGGAAAAATAAGT
Source organism: uncultured Ruminococcus sp. (assembly GCA_902773045.1). Classification (GTDB taxonomy): domain Bacteria; phylum Bacillota; class Clostridia; order Oscillospirales; family Acutalibacteraceae; genus RUG592. The sequence goes on from CACYDE010000002.1 coordinate 1,286, forward strand.
ATATATACAGCCTGCTTTTTTCGCTGTCGGGGAATCATTTCAGCCTGTTATTCTTCTACTCTCGTCCAAGGAAGCCAAACACTCTCTCGTTAAAATCCTTTGCCTCATCAAAAGCGGCGTGACCTAAGCCGGGATAAATATATAGCTCGCTTCCGGGAATGCACTCGTGCATTTCCTTCGATGCCTGAACACCGACGATCTTGTCGTCTTCACCGGCGATTATCAATGTAGGGCAGGCAATGCTGCCAAGCTTGTCGTAAACATCAAATCCGAGTATAGCGTTTGCGTTCACAAGAAATCTGTCGTAGCTTTTCGGCTTACCGATGTGACCAAATACAGGATACAGCCACCTGTATTTTCGCAGATAATCCTGCGAATAGCTTCTCTCCATCGTATCGATCATCAGCGTTTTGTGATCGCCCGCCAGTGCCTTATCTATATTCCCCGAAACATATTCCCGTATGATCTCGTTTACCCTCGGAGCTGACACGGCGATAACAAGCTTTTCGACAAGCTCGGGGTGATCTGTCGCCAAGCACTGCGCGATCATACCGCCCTGCGATACGCCCAGAACGCACGCCTTATCTATCCCCAAAGCCGTCATTGCAGCCGCCTGATCTGCTGCCATTTCCTGCATTGAGTAGCCCTTCGGCATATCCTTTTTACGACTAAACATGTACACCGTAAACCGATCAAAATATTTACGATATGGGTGCAGGAGAAAGATCGCTTTGCCCTTTACGGTAGTAAGCCCTTCGGACAGCCCGGGCAGGATTATCAGCTTCTTTTCGCCCCTGCCGCCGTATACAAAATCCATACTTGTGTCGCCGATCTTCACGCTTCCGTTTTTCGTGTTATACATCACAGGCGTACCCTCCAATGCAGCATTTATTACATCTATTATACAGCGAC
>CACYDE010000003.1 GCA_902773045.1 uncultured Ruminococcus sp.
ATACTGGCGTATGTCGAGGACGACAACGCAGCTATGCGCTTACCGGGACGTCGAACTTGTCTGGATATTTGTTTGGTTTGCTATAATATGATGAGAAATATTCGCCATACTCACGATCAATATTCCGTCAGTAAAATAACTCAGCTCCAACAGCAAAAGAAGCAGTATACAAACAGCCACCAAAACAAGAGCAAAGATATGTATTCTGCCGATATTGCGCTCCTCCAACGATTCCTTGAAAGTTTTCTTCTTGGCTTTATGATTCACCGAAGGCGAATCCACAGCTTCATAAACGGATTTTCCCCCCGGTTTGATCGACGCCTTGACCAGAACATTATTATCCGATGAGAAACTGTATGAATTAAAGCTTTCTTCCGTACCGGAACCCGACGAGGACGCAGACGATCCGTTCTGTATCTTTTTCTTCATCTGATCCGAAACAAATGCGGGGCCTTTCAATGCGTTTGACTTTTCATTTCCGCAGCCGCACGTCATAACATATCCTTCGTTCTTCCGTCCACATTTTCCGCAAATCCACTTTTCGGACTTCGACCTCACGACCGGCTTCCGATCTTTTTTTCTTACGGGTCTTTCGGCACTTCTTCTGTTTGCGGAAGATCTCTCTTGATATTGTGATGTTTTGGGAATCCTTTCAAATCGTTCCATCAGATCGGCAACACTTTGACAACGTATTCTGTGATCGGGCTGAAGAGCATACCTCAAAGCAAATACAACATTACTCGGAACATCGTACTTTTCTTTAAAATCTCTGAGCAGAGGAAAATTCTCATCAACGCTTGCGCCGACCTCTTCCCTCGGGTCTTCGCCCGTGACCGCGAAATATATCGTTGCGGCAAGAGAATAAACATCCGTGTAAACGCCGTCCTTCTGAGCAAGCGTTCTCTGTTCAAAAGGTGCATATCCCGGGGAAAAGGCGATTCCGATCGAAGCGACAGTTTTCGCGTCGGCTGATCGTGCAAGTCCGAAATCAATTAAAACAAATCGCTCATCATTCCATTTGGACTGCTCTTTTATCATTATATTCAGCGGTTTTATGTCACGGTGAAGAATTCCCTTTTCATGAAGCTCCTGCAAACAGATCATCAAAGGCTTCATACGAGTATACAACTCGTTCCACGAATACGGGCCGCTTTCACGAATTTTTTGAGTCAGCGTCATTCCGTCAATAAATTCGGTAATTATATATGCTGTATTGTTCTCCGAAAAGCAATCGTAAACTTTGACTACATTATCAAGACTTTCTGCTTGGGAAAGACTGCTGCACTCCTTCTGAGTTTTTCTCATTATCTCAGCCAGCGAGATATCGCTTGGATACGTCACCATGAGAGGATCGGAAGACGATCTGTCGTAACAGTTTCTTTGAAAAAGTCCGCTGTAAAAAGTCTCCTTTATAAGAACCTTTTTCATCAGTCTCAAATCAAAACCTATATACGATATTCCGAATCCACCCGAACCTATGCTTTTTCCGACTAAATATCTTTCTCCGCAAAGAGTCGACCCCGCAGGAAGTTCATTGCTTTGAGCATAATGCCTGTTATATTCCTTACCGCATTCATGACAATACGGCTGATCCGGATCTTCTATTTTTGTCATGCAATGATAACAATACGCCATTATTCCACCTCTTTTTGTCATGCATTAAGACAATTCTTAAACATACATCATTCATTTTTGCAGATTGATAATTATATATTACACATATTCCATGTTTTATGTATATCAGTAAGGAACTATCGTGGAAATACAAGGAGTACTCGAAGACGTTCCCGGTGTTACAGCTTTTATGGTAAATTTCATATAAGTAGTAGAAACCGTTTTGCCGAACGTACATTCCTGATGAGTCATACATTCGGGATCGAGATTGAAAGTAAACTGCGACCCGTCGGAACATTCCACAAGCAGAGTTGACGGTCTTCCGTATTCCATGAATGTTTCGTTGTTCTTGTTGTAACCGATATCAATAACAAATCCCGAACAATTCTGAGGCGTAGGAGCGGTAAATTCTATATATTCGCCTACGCCGCCAGTGGGCGCCCACGCTTCTCCGTTGTAATACAAAATATTGCCGCTGGGGAATCCGCCTGCTTCCGAGGAGCGGTTTATTGCGCGGAAAATTGCGGATGTGCTTCTTGTGTACGGTGTTTCAGCCACGGTAAATGTGATCGTTGACCCTCTTGAAATGACCGCGCCCTGCTGTACGCTTTGCGCTATAATAGCGCCCTGCGGGTAGCCGGAATCGCTGAAAGAGTAAACGACATGAAGTCCTTTTCCTTCAAGTTCATCCTTGGTGCTGAAAATATTTTTTCCGAAATAATTTCCGACCGTTATATTGTTTGGATCCTCACCCTTGGAGATCGTAAGGATGACCTTTGAATTCTTTGCCACGTTTCCGCTTGCCGGACTTTGACTTATAACGCAGCCGTCGGCGACTGTTGAACTGAACTGATATTCCTTGATATCTGCTATCAGTCCGACCGAAGTAAGTTTTTCGACAGCCTTTTCATAGGTCATCCCGACAACATTGGGAACGGCAACATTATTGCTCTGAGACGAGGCGGAAGAGCTGCTGTTATTTTTGTCATTGTCGGAAGCTTTCTGAGAAGAGCTTGCGGACGATGACGCCGAATCGGTGTTTTTATCCTTATCGCTTGAAGCCGCAGAACCCGAATTGACTCCGCTTTCAGTCGGAGCAACAGAAATCGTCTGACCGTTTGAGTCACTGACAGCGTAATAAAGCCAGACTTCGCTGCCTTTTGAGATGTTCTCGTTTGCTGCGGGATACTGCCGGATCACGGTATTCACACTGTAATTATTGTTTGGCTGTTCAATGGACTTATATTTCAAGCCTGCCGATTCAAGGATCTGCTGAGCGGAACTCAGCGTCAGTCCCTGAACGTTCGGAACAGTAACGGTCAGCTCGTCCGTCACTTCCGTTGAAACGGAAGCGCTTTCTTCCGATTGTGATGATTCCGAATTCGATTTATCATTTGAATTCCCGTCAAGAACAAGATAGATCAGAAACCCCGCAAGAGAGAGAATGATCGCTGTTACCAAAGCTATAACGGGTATCAGCGCCTTATTGGAAGATGATCCGGAAACCTGCGCGGGAACAGCATTCTGAGGATATCCGGAATTATAATTTTCAGGCTGAAAAGTCATATCTGCCGCACGGCTATTATTACCCGAATAATAATATTCCCGGCTTTGGGCGTAATTTCCCGAAGAGGGAGCGAACGAATTCGGAGCAGGATTTCCGAAGCTTTCGTATGAAGGCAAGGTATCGGGAGCGGAATAAGCGGAACCGGAAGAAAGTTTACTTTTATAGCTGTTATCGGACGTATTTTCAAGAATAGAAAGAAACTCGTCGAGAGTCTGACATCTGTCATGAAAAGACGGCTGAAGAGCATATTCAAGCGCGTCAACAACGTTTTCCGGAACATCGCTTGATTCTCTCAGTTTCTGAAGATAAGGGAAATTATCGTAAAGCGTTTTTCCGAAATCATCCTTTGGAGCAAATCCGGTGAGGGCATGATAAATAGTCGCCGCCATTGAATAAACGTCGGTATATGTTCCATCGGGATGAGTAAAAGTTCTCTGTTCATAGGGCGCGTATCCGGGTGTAAAGGCAATACCTCTCGAAGCTATCGTGTTCGCTTCCGTGGAGCGCGCAAGACCGAAGTCAATGAGGACAAAATCCTCTTTATGTTTGTAGGGATGACGTATCATGATATTCTGGGGCTTTACGTCACGATGAAGCAGTCCGTTTTCGTGAAGCGTCGCAAGATTTTCGATCAGCGGCTTCATTTTGGGATAAAACTCTTTCCACGTCAAATGACCCTGTTCATGAATTTTGTCATACAGAGTTTTTCCGTTGATATATTCCGTAATAATATACGCGGTATTGTTTTCAAGAAACCATTCATAAACCTTAACGATATTGTTCAATCCCTCGGCTTTTGAAATACTGCGGCATTCCTTCGAGGTTTTTTCCATGATCTTATCTATGGAAATACTGTCGTCATAAGTTACGCTGAGAGGCTTTTCGACCGTTTTATCGTTATTATTTCTTTTGAAAAGACCGCTGTAATAAGTTTCCTTGATAACGACCTTTTTGCACAATTTCACATCAAATCCGAGATATGTGATCCCAAAGCCGCCCGAACCGAGAGTTCTTCCGACAAAATATCTTCCGTTATGAAGATACGTTCCCGGAGGAAGCTCGTTGCTCTGAGAATAAAAAACGTTATGTACCTGTCCGCATTCGGGACAAAATTTTTCATTCGGATCATCAATTTCCGCCATACACCAGAAACAGTAGCTCATATTTTCACCGCTCCTATACCCCAAAATTTTATTTACTCAAACTTTCCGCATTGTAAATATCCGCAGATAAAGATATCATCTTTTCTATAATTCACGAAACGCAGGTATATTCATTACGCAGACTGCATTATACATTCTGTTTCGAAAAACAATACCCATTTACACAATTATCATTTTACCATCAATATAACAAATAATCAACACTTTTCCAACATATTATACAAAAAAATACAGACAGAAACCTATTAACTGCTGCACGGAAAATCAGAGATCTCTGTGCGTTCAAAGTTTCTGTCTGTGAAATTGTTGTTTATACTGTTTTTTTAAATTATTACTTCGACAGCTAAATTCTTTAGGTCAGTATTAATTTTCGGCTTCGCGATTCTTTTCCGCTCTCGCCTGAATTATCTCTTCCAGCTGACGCTTGGTGAATCGGTGATTTTTATTGCAGAAATGACAGTTTGCAACGGCATAGCCTTTTTCGTCTGCAAGCGATCTGATCTCATCATCGGTAAGCTTTGAAATTGCCATCACAACTCTCTCCCTGCTGCAGCCGCATACATAGTCGATCGGCTGTTCGTCAAGGACCTCGACTTCAAACCCTTCAAGAGCTTTTTTACACATATCAAGAATCGACATTCCCTTTGCGAGCATAGTCGTCACGGGTTCAAGCTTTACAACGTTCTGTTCAAGCTTGGAGATCGTTTCCTCCGTCGCACCGGGAAGAAGCTGGATCATCATACCTCCCGAAAGCAGAACCTCTCCGTCTTCCTTATTGATAAGAACACCGAGAGCGCAAACAGTCGGGATCTGTTCGCTTGTTGCGTAGTAATTTGTGATATCCTCGGCAATCTCGCCCGAAAGAAGCGGACAAACTCCGATGTAAGGCTCACCCGTTCCGTAATCACGCATAACGTTGATAACGCCGTCTTTGCCGACAGCCTTCGCAACGTTGATCTTTCCGTTGGGATAATATTCCGTTTCCGTCTGAGGGTTTTCCACATAACCGCGGCAGTTTCCTCTGCTGTCGGAAACCGCAACGATCGCACCGAGCGGACCGCCTCCGTTGATTCGCAGCGTCACAGCGGCATTACTCTGTTTCAGAAGCGAACCCATGATCGATGACGCGGTGAGAGCACGTCCCAATGCGGCGGAAGCAACGCTCGACGTGTGATGAAGCTTCTTTCCCATGTGAGCAATATTTGTCGTATCGGCAGCGATCGCCATGATCGCACCGTCCGACGTAATACAGCGGATAAGCTTATCTCTGCGGTCAACCTTATTTTCGCTGTCGTAGATATCCTGTGAAGGACTGCTTGTATTTTCGTTACTCATATTAATTTTCCTTTCGGTTTTAATTCAATTACGATTCCGGTTTTTTTAGATTTCGGTTTCGGATCTTTTTTTCGCAGCAAAAGTAGCCCTCTGCGATTCTTCTTTCAGCGGTTCAAATTTCATATCGTCAAAAACCGCAAGAACTTCAAAACCGCTTTCTTCAAGCATTCCGGAAATATCCTCTGCGGAATACGCGTACTCTTTGAAGCTCTCGCTTTGACGGATATAAACATTATTCTCGGGAATAAAAAAATCAAGATCAATTTTTACACTGTTGTTCTTTTCGCTGAATGTATTTTGCCAGACGCAAAACACTTCGTCGGTGTCATAAACAAAGGTATTGTTGCCCAGAACATTACGGTGCTTATAAATAGTATTCACATCAAAAATAAAAAGTCCGTCTTTTTCCATAAACATCGAAACTCGCTCAAAGGCTTTTTTCACCTCACCGGCTCCTTGAAGATGACTGATACTGTCAAGGGTACAAACGCACGTATTTATAGATCCGTAAAGATCAAGCGACTGCATTTTCTGACAAAGAAAAAGTATATCAAGTCCTTCGTCCGACGATTTCTGCTGAGCCTGAGACAGCATGTCATAAGAGGCGTCAACACCGTAAACGTCTATTCCTCTCTTTTTAAGTTCGATCGTCAGCGTACCCGTTCCACAGGCAAGATCGAGAGTTTCCGCAGGCTTATGACCGAATTTTTTGAATATTTCAAAAATAAAATCAGCTTTTTCTTTGTAATTGACATTGCGCGTCAACCCGTCGTAAAACTCCGCAAAGACGCCGTAAGACATTAATTCTCACCTTTCTCTTCAATAGCTGCCAATCGATCAAACACCAGCGCATAGCCGTCGCAGCTTGTGTAATTAAGCGATCTGTTCACACGGCTTATTGTTGCGGTGGAAGCGCCGGTTTCCGCAACGATCTTGCTGTAAACCGTTCCTTCATTGAGCATCTTTGCAACCATAAACCTCTGAGACATCGCTTTAAGCTCGGGCACGGTGCAGAGATCTTCAAAAAATCTGCGGCAATCATCTACCGTTTCAAGCGTTGTTATCGCTTTAAACAAATAATCAAGACTTTCCTGATTAAGCTTAGCATTCATTTTTCTGATTCTCCTAATTCTTTTCTACTGTTTTAGCCGATCGTAAAATTTATAAAAAAAACTACTGCTTACGCGATCCGAAAAGAGGATTCATTTTTTATTTTTTTCTCCGCTTGCAAAAGTGAAAATGACTGCTTTTGATTCAGGCGGCACATATCCTCCGCAATTTCGCAATCGCCTATTTCCTGCTGTTTGAATCCAATACATTTCTTGAAAAAGTTAAAACGGACACAACCACAAGTCATTGGGCTGCTCATTCAATTCGGCATGATTATATCAGTGATTCATCACTGTGACACGAGCAAGGTCTAACACTGTTTCACAAAACAATATCACACATTAATGCATTAAATTCAACGTTAAATTTATTTTATCACAATATATCAAAAATGTAAAGAGATAATATCTAAACCATGAAGAAATCAATTTAATGCGGTTTGCGAAAAGTGAAATTCTTATATTGTATTATATAGACATAATGTCAACACAGTGAGCAAAAAGCGGAATCGAAACCGACTCCGCTTTTTGTTTTTATTTATCAGTAAAGATCAGTCATTACTGGTTAATAACCTTATTGATATGATCGCAGTTGTGATCGTTGAATTCAAACCTCAAAGAACCTTCATTGAGAACAACAACCGTATTAGCCATAACGGTAAACTTCCTGATAAGTTCCTTGTAGGATACTATTTCATAGTCCTTAACGATATCAAACTTATCGCCGAAGAATCTTTTCATTTCAAAAACATCACTGAAAACAAGAACACGTTTCACTCCGTTTTTGCTGTCGATAGTTATCGGACGTTTGTTATCCTTGTCATAAGCGAGAAGCGGAAGAATATATCTTGCCGTTGTGAACTCTCTGATCATCATTTTCTCAAGAGCCTGGATCTCCTGCTTACGCTTCGGGTTGTCATGCTTCGACTGGAGCTTCTGGAAGAGCGTGGTCATATTAAACATCAGTTCCGGATTTGTGATCGGAATAGAAACAAACTCTCTGTCATTTACATCAAGCATATCTGCAATAGTATCAGTTGAGATAATGACCCAGTTAGCAGTTTCATCGAGAACAAGATCCTGGATCCCGTGACGCTTATATTCAAAAAGCATCGAGAAAAGCTCTTCGTTCTTATATTCCTTGACGAAAACTTCAATACCGTTTTTAGCAAAATTCTCAACAGACTTATCGGCAAATTCCTTTTCGGAGAAGATATGACCCTTATTGTTTCCGTCGATGAGAATATGCTTTGTGTGAGCGTCAAACTCGGCGTACATAACATCCGCTTCCGCTATCATCTTCGCAAGAGTCCTGTAATTTTCGTTCAGCTTATCTCTGAGGATCTGGGCAACTCTCATATCCGGCTCGATTTCGAGATCCCTTGCTATAACCATGGTCGCAGTGGCCTGTGACTGAATAGTCATTCTGGGAACAGGCTTCTTTTCTTCCTCATCATCGCTCGAAACATTCATCATCAGACTCGAAAGATCAAGCATATTCTCTGTATCATTTTCAAAAGCGAGATCACTCAGCGTATCATTAAGCGGATTGCTATCCGAATCCAACGACACCGGATTTTCAACAGGCTTGATGAACTCATCAGCCGGTTTTTTCTGAGGCGCTGGATTAAACGTTGAACCGACAGGCGGCGTTGTTGTCGTCCGAGAGCTTCCGAAGGAAGATGTCAGCCCTCCTCCGAACTTACTGTCCTCAAAAGTTTTGTAAGCCTTGCTGGGAATAGACGAACGATTCGATGTATCAACAATATCCTGACTGGGATCATCGGGGATAAATATCGGCATCGAAACCTTGAAAGTCTTCTTCTTTGCAGGAGTTCCGTCCGCATTATCTCCGCCGGTAGTGATAACTATCTCGGGAGAAGAAGATTTATTTATTTCGGCTTTAGGTGCAGGCGCTGCCACAGGGGCTTCTACCACGGGCGCAGGAGCTGCCACAGGTGTTTCGACTACGGGCGCAGGCGCTGCCACAGGGGCTTCTACCACGGGCGCAGGCGCTGCTGCAGATGTTTCGACTACGGGCGCAGGCGCTGCCGCAGGTGTTTCGACTACGGGCGCAGGCGCTGCCGCAGGGGCTTCTACCACGGGCGCAGGCGCTGCCACAGGGGCTTCAACTACGGGCGAAGACATTTCCGTCACAGCCGTTTCGACGGCTGTTTCAGATCCTTCTGCGGGAACTTCGATAACTTCAACTTCTTCATACTCTTCTTCATAAGGAACAGCCGCAGCCATCATACGATCAACATCAACAAGATCACGGTCGTAATTCGGAGTCACGCCTCTGAGGATCATCTTATTCATAATGAATCCGAGACTGGATGGATTGATTATAAAGTGAGTAATATTATAATAATTCAGAAGAAGCCTTGTTTCGATCTCATAAAGGCCTCTGAACGGCATTCCGACACTTCTTGCTTCCGTAAAGTCGGTGAATACAGGGCAGAAACAAGCGTAACCGTCCGTAATGACAAGCGGCTTGAAATCCTCGATATTCTCATCGGCGATTTCCGTAATATCGTCATTCAAAGCGTATGTATAAACTTTGCTTCCCAGGAAGGACGCAGCAATAGTTTCTCTGAGAGCGTCGTCCTTCTTCTGCATGAAGTTCAATATTTTGAAGTATAGCTTAGGAGCGATGACTCCCTCTGTCTTTACATGTTCGTCAAAATCCTGAGGTGAAAAAACATGACTGCTGTCATTGTTGATTATAATCTTCTTGAGTCCGAATCGTTTCAGATCGTCAAAGAACATACCCTTGTCATCTATCGTCTGAACAGCAGTTTCTTCAAGACCGATCTCTGCGGCACGCTTGACCGTGCAGACATTAACGCAGAACTCATCGTCGAGATACGGATAATTTGTAACCGTTGAATATGTGCAGTAAAGCTCATCAGCCGCAACAACATCGTCAATTACCTTCTGAACAGGATCGACAGGTTTAAATTCCATTTTCTCTTTGATGAGCTGTTCTACGCACTCGGAACAGAAATTGCGGTTGTCAAAGAGCAAGAGATCGGATTCACTGAATTCTTTTCCGCAGATAGCGCACTTTGAAACACGGTTCGATGAATTCGGACGGCGTTTCTTTGAAGCAACATCGGAATTTGAAGCTTCGGTCACAGGCGGCATATTCGTCTTTGTTGAAGTTGTCTCGACTGCGGCCGTCGTTGATTTTTCCGTTCTCGAGATAAGATAATCGTAAACCTCGCCCTTATCGTTTTTCACGATCTCGATCGCGAAATTTTTCGGATTCTTCTGACGGTTTTTCCACATATTCAGCTCGCGAAGCTCGATCGGAGCGACCTCACCGCCAATAACTTTAAATGTCTTTCCCGAACGTGTGTCCTTATAAAGACTGAAATACTCATTCTCAACTACGATCGACATCGACGGGGTTTCCTCAAACTTTATTCTGCTCGCCGTCGATCCGCTGACTTTCGATTCCGTTGCGGCAGGCGCTCCTACAGGTGCAGTCACCGCAGGTTTCGGCGCAGGCTTCGAATCGGTATCGGCGCTTTGGGTTGGCTGACGGCTGCCGGGCTGAGGCGAAGCGCTTTCTCTCACAGGAGGAACGTAATCATTCGCAGGAGGAACATACGGAGCAGCAGGCGCAACGGCAGGAGCCTTCGTCAGCGATCCGTCCTCGTTAATTCTTGAAATTATAAAGTCAACCGATTTTCCCGTTTTGTCCTTAACAACATCAACGGAGAAGTTGTTCGGATTCTTCTGACGGTTTTTCCAGAAATTCAGTTCACGAAGCTCGATCGGAGCTATCATACCGTCAATAACTTTGAATGTTTTTCCCGAACGTTTATCCTTATATATCTTGCAGAACTCCGTTTCGAGAACGACTTCCGTAGTCGGAGTCTCTTCAAACGGAACTCGGTTGGTCGGCATATCTCCGATCGAATTGGTAACGTTCGGAACAGCTTTTGCTGCAGCCGATCTGTTTGAAGTATTCTGAGCGTTCGATGATGTTTTTGCAGGAGTTTCCTGCGGTTCGGATTTTTGCAGATTGCGAACCGCAGCGCGTTCCGACATGGGCTTTTCATCCTGCTTCACTGCTGCAGGTTTTTTTTCGGCAGCAGGCTGAGCAGGCGCAGATGCAGCTGCCGGTGCAGGTGCAGATGTCGCTGCCGGTGCAGGTGCAGATGTCGCTGCCGGTGCAGGTGCAGATGTCGCTGCCGGTGCAGGCGCAGATGTCGCTGCCGGTGCAGGTGCAGATGTCGCTGCCGGTGCAGGTGCAGATGTCGCTGCCGGTGCAGGCGCAGGTGCAGGTGCAGCTTTGTTTTCAACGGAAGCTGTTGGCTTCTGTGCGGCAGCCCTTGAAATCAAATAATCAACAATGTTCCCGGCGGAATCCTTCACGATCTCAACGTTAAAGTTTCCGGGGGCTTTTTGTCTGTTTTTCCAAAAATTCAACTCTCGAAGTTCAATTGATGCAACTTCGCCGTTAATTACTTTAAATGTTTTTCCCGAACGTTTATCTTTATATATATCACAGAAACCTGTATCTGCTCCATCCACAACCTTTTCCATTGAAGGCGTCAGTTCAAATTTAATTCTGCTCGGAAGCTTTGCATCGGGAGGAAGTATAGTTTCCTTGGTTGAACCTGAGCCGGATGCTTTTGCAGATCCATTCGCCGGCGCGGCAGAAACGGCAGGCGCGGGACGTGAAGCCGCAGGCGCTGCAGAGGCAGCAGGCGCGGGACGTGGAGCTGCAGGCGCTGCAGAAACAGCAGGCGCGGGACGTGAAGCCGCAGGCGCTGCAGGCTCGGCAGGTGTCTGAGCGGGAGCGCCCCCGTTTTGAGATACCCTTGAGATCGCATAATCATAAACTTTGCCGTTAGCGTCTTTCAAAGGTTCGACCTTAAAGTTTTTCGGCATTTTCTGTCTGCCTTTCCACATGTTGAGTTCACGAAGCTCCAGCGGAACCTCTTCATCGTTGATAACTTTAAAGGTTTTTCCCATTCTCGTATCTCTGTAGACTGCAAAATACTCGTTTTCGACAACAAGAACGGTGTTCTCGGTCTTTTCAAATTTAATTCTGTCATTATTTTGTTTACTATCTTTAGTAACATCACGCATCAGAATCACTCCTTCATTAAAATTTTACTATATTTTAGATTTTTTTTCAATAGATTTTATAACAAATTCGGCAATCTTTTTTCATTTTTTAAAAGTTTTTTTTAAAACTATACAAATTGGGAGTGTGAATTTTATGCAAATAGCAAATTATATAGGTATGAATATTCACGGAAAACGAAGATACATATAATAAAAACAGCAAACGCACAATCTTTTCGCGCTGTCAAAGAACATTATACGAAAAAATTTAATAATATATTACAGGCAGACTGTATAAAATCAACCAAACACGGCTAAAATAACAACGAAGGCAGCAGTCCTCAAAACAAACATATTGCTGACATTACACGTCAGTAAAAAAATCGGAGTGTGAAATTTATGAATATCAAACGGGGAGATATTTTCTACGCTGATCTCAGCCCTGTAGTCGGGTCGGAACAAGGCGGCGTCAGACCTGTTTTAATCGTTCAGAACGATGTCGGAAACCGTTACAGTCCAACCGTCATTGCCGCTGCGATCACAAGCAAGCAGGATAAGGCAAGTATGCCCACTCACATAAGACTGGGCGCTGTGACGGGCGGCTTGGCGAAGGATTCCGTCGTTCTTCTTGAACAGATCAGAACGATCGACAAAAGAAGACTCAAGGAAAAAATGGGCTGTCTTGACAACGGTTCAATGGGAAAAATAGACGAAGCGATCTCGATCAGTTTCGGATTAACATAATATCTCTAAAAAAGAAGCTGTCGGCTGAAATAATCAACCGACAGCTGTTTTGTTATAATTTTAAAATTACTCTCCGTATGTCGTGATCTCAACGGAATCAATAATTACATCTTCAATGGGTTTGTTGTTTCCGTCTGTTGCGACTGCGGCGATCTTGTCAACAACGTCCATTCCATCAATGACCTGAGCGAAAACAGTATGTCCTCTGTCGGCAGCGTTAAATGCGCCGTCAAGAGTCGGATTTCCGCCTTCTTTCTCGTAAAGCTTACGAATATCATCGGTCACAAGATCGGTATTATAGAAACCGATATACGAGACAGCATTGAATATCTGATCGAGCTGACCTGCGTCCTGATACTGACAGATAGCGTCATAAACCTGCTCCCACTGTGCGTCAAGCATCTCAAAGTTTGCCGTTTTCGACTGATTGATGAAGAACTGCGAGCCATTAGTATCCTTACCGCTGTTTGCCATAGCGACAGAACCTCGGATATTGAAAAGCTTATTGGAGAATTCATCCTCGAAAGAACCTCCGCTGACGCTCTCACCACCGGTTCCGTTTCCTTTAGGATCACCGCCCTGGATCATGAAATCATTCATAACTCTGTGGAAAATAAGTCCGTCATAATAGCCGTCGCGTGAATGGGTGATAAAATTCTCAACTGCCTTTGGAGCAGCCTCGGGGAAAAATCTCATAGTGATATCGCCCATGCTTGTGTGGAGAATAGCTATCTCCTCGCCCACATCGGGAGTTTCAAGCTGATAGCCCACTTCATGGTCTTTATCGTCAAGATAATCGGCAACAAGTCCGAGTTCTTCCAGATCGTATTTCTTCGATTCATTAGCCGAGGAAGAAGCGGAAGTTTTTTCTTCGGACGCCTTTGAAGGCGCGTCCGTTTCCGAACCGGTGTTATCACCGCAGCCTGTCATAAAAGAACAGAAAGCCACGGAAACGGCAAGAACAAATGCAGCATACTTTTTGTACATAATTTTCTCTCCTTTAAATTTTATAAAAATACATATAATCTTAATCTCATATATTTTAACCCATTTTAATTTTTTTTGCAACACTTTTATTATTAATTGTAATTTACATTTTGTAAATATAAAGCTGTCAAACACTGTTCATTTTTACGAAAATGGTGTATAATGGAAATGCTTTACGTGTCGCTTGGCCGCCGGTCAGGTTCGTGAAGTTATGTAACTTAAACTCCCCATACTCAAAATTAAAATGAATGTAGAGTCTATCGTGGGTTGTCAATATAAAGAATAGTTTTCGCTGTCGAATCCGAGATTGTTCTTCGATCAAAGCTATTG
>CACYDE010000004.1 GCA_902773045.1 uncultured Ruminococcus sp.
GGCGAAAACACCTTCAGATACTTATACCCGTCATATTTTGAATCGGTTACAGTTATACGCACATTGCCGTCAAATTCGTTGTTAAGACGTTTTTCAAGAGCATCTATTTTATCAAATTCATCAAGAACGGCAAGATACAGAACACGTTCCGAAGGATCGTGCCGTCTGAATTTGTCACGAGTATAGTTTCTGTATGGGGAGTGCTTATGTGTTTCAAACAGATCTTTTTCGGCAGAATTGTTTAGCTTGCCGTAAAAAGTCAGCAAGGTTGAATCGTACAATACATGTACAAAGCCATTCATACCTGTTTTTGCTATGATCTTTTCGGCATCCTCACATATTTCAGTCTGCAGAAATTCGGTCTCGAGATATTCCCTTTTATTCATATCATATAATGCAGCCCCGTCCATAACGATCACAGGCAGCTTCAAGGAAACATCTCTCATGAGCGACTTGACCTCGCCGGGGGTATGGATAGTTGAGATCGTGAATTTAACACCCGATTCTATTATTCTGTTAAGCTCGACTTTATTGTACGCATAAGCCGAAGCAGCGTCGGGTATCAAAACTGAATCGATGCCGCTGACGTACAGCGTTTCACTGTCGTGCTTGATCGGAAGATGAAAGCTGTTGACTGCCAGACCTATGCCAATGCCGATGAATGTGTCCAAAACACGATTGAAAACGAACAGATAGGGATTGTCATCGAACGAATGAGTCAGCGCAATGCTCAAAAACACTACGCAGGAAAAAAATGACGCATTTCTCTTGTTTAGAATTACAGTCAGGTATATCACCGGGATTATCATAGCAGACGCCAAAAGATAAACAAGCACAGGCTGCGTCAAGCCTATAAAACGGAGCAAAACAATAAACGCAAGCCCGTATGCCGCACCTATAAAAGTACCTATCGACCTTTGCCCCGCATTATTTTTGGTAGAATCCGAATAGGGCTGTAAACACCACAGCGCAGCAAGCGCACTGTAAAACGGTATGCCGTTACCGATAGGAAGAAGTGTGCGAAAATAGTATATCGCCATACATAAGGCAACGGCAGCCGACGATTTGATTATCCTCGCTCCGATAGGCGGAAGGCAGGCACGCGCCTGCAGGCAGTTCCGTCCGGCTTTATTCCTGACGAAACATTTCGCCGCGTTTGCTGATACATTCTTCCTCCGACCAACCGAGGGCTTTTTTGGAAGTATCATAGATTTCACCTCAAAGAAAAAACGGTGCCGAGATATATCAGCACCGTTGCGTTATTTTGATACAATTATTATATCATACCATCGATTTACAAGTCAATGGTCTTATAAATGAATTTTTTGGATTAAAATTGGTTTCCTTTTTTATATAAGTCGATGATTACACCCTGCACACTCGCAGTCAATAATATCGTACGGTTTCATATCATCCCAAAATACTCGAGCGCCGCACGAATAGCCCTCTCCTTATCCTCCGGACACTTCGGAACATTATGCTCTTCCTTACGTGATACATTATAATTCTTCCCAACATCAAGCCCGCACTTCCTCTTGACTTGCGAAATGTAGAGCGTAGAAACCTTCGATCCGAACTCTTTCAGTACATAATCTTTGATCTCTTGATAGGTAGCCTTTGATTCCGCAGATGTAATATCAAGCTCGTCAAGCTCCAAGTCGATATCTATTGTGTCATCGGGCTTTTTTTCCGGACAACTGAACAACCGTCTCGACGTGCTGAGTTCTCGGGAACATGTCAACCGGAGTGACCTTTCTGACCTTATAGCCTTTCTCCTCGAAAACAGAGAGATCGCGTGCGAGAGTTTCGGGGTCGCATGAAACATAGACTACTCTGTCGGGCGACATTTTGCAGATCGATTCGATGACGACGCTGTCGCAGCCTTTTCTGGGCGGATCAACGATCACAACGTCGGGGCGTGTTCCTTTTTCGGAAAGTCTTTCGGCGGCGCTTGACGCGTCCGAACAGATGAATTCGGCGTTTGAGATATTGTTTATTCGTGCGTTTTCCTCGGCGTTTTCAACGGCCTGAGGAATAATTTCTATTCCGAGAACTTTTTTTGCGCCGTGAGCCATTGACAGCCCGATCGTTCCTGTTCCGCAGTAAAGATCGATCAGAAATTCCCCGCCGGTCAGAGCAGCGTATTCTTCGGCGATTCCGTAAAGTCTCTCCGCCTGATCTCTGTTGACCTGATAAAAAGAAAGGGGAGAGATGTTGAATTTTAATCCGCAAAGCTCGTCGGTTATGTGATCGTTTCCGTAAAGCGTTACGCACTTTTTTCCGAGAACAACGTTGGTGTCCTCACGGTTGATGTTCATCACTATGCTTTTGATATTGGGAGAGTAATTTTTAAGACTTTCCGTCAGTTTGTCTTTATGAGGTATGTCGCTGCCGTTTATCACAAGACAGACCATCAGCTCTCCGCTTTTCTTTCCGTGTCTTAAATAGAGATGTCTGAGAAGTCCGCTTTTATCGTTCTCGTTGTAAATGCTCAGATCATACTTTTCAATGAAGCTGCCTGCTATTTTTACAATATCGTCAAACTCTTTCGGGTGAAGAAGACATTCTCCGTTTCCCACGATCCTGTGACTGTGATTTCCGTAAAATCCCATGAGGAGCTTTCCGTCTTTGTCTCTTCCTATGGGGATCTGTGATTTGTTTCTGTAGTTGTCGGGTGTTTCGCAGCCGACGATATCTTTCATTTCAAAATCATCGATTTTTCCGATTCGTTTTAATGCGTCGAAAACACGCCGCTGCTTTATTTTTAATTCTTCGCTGTATGAAATATGTCTGAAAACGCAGCCGCCGCATTTTGAATAGCATGCGCAGTCGGAAGTTATTCTGTTTTCGGAAGGCGAAATGATTTCTTCGATTTTCCCGAATGCATAGTTCTTTTTGACTTTTAGGACTCTGGCGTTTATTACGTCGCCAACAGCCGTCATCGGAACAAAGACCGCCATTCCTTCATGTCTTCCTATTCCGCTTCCCTGTCCGGTCATTTCCGTTATTTCAAGACGGATAATATCGTTTTTCTTTATATTCATTCGAATCACCTGATCCTGTCATTGGTTTATAGTGTGTGCTGACATTAATAATCATAACATTTTTTGGTGCGTAATTCAACAAAAATTCCGAGTTTGTATGCTGATATTATAGAAGAATATTGCTGTTGATATTTTTCCCGTTTTGATATATAATGTTATGAGAACAAAATTATTACATTGGACAGTGAGAGGTGCATTTAAATTGTACGTTGAAAAGTTTTGCGACAAGAGCTATGATGATATTTTGGATAGAATAAAAAGAGTTCATTTCGTCGGTATCGGCGGCTCGGGAATGTGTCCCTTGGCTGAAATACTTATTTCAAAGGGATATTCCGTCAGCGGTTCGGACATGAGCGACGGAGATACTCTTCAAAGGATCAAAAGTTACGGGATACCGGTTTTTATGGGTCATGAAAAATCAAATGTCGACGGCGCGGAGCTTGTGGTTTATACCGCTGCGGTCAAACAGGACAATCCCGAACTGACAGCCGCAAGAGAACAGGGGATCCCCGCGATCGAACGTTCGGTCATGCTGGGAATAATTTCCAGAAGATTCAAAAATTCCGTTGCTGTTTCGGGAACTCACGGAAAGACAACCACCACTGCAATGCTTTCACAAATTCTTATCGGAAGTAAGTTTGAGCCGACAGCCGTTATAGGAGGAAAACTTCCTGCGATAGGCGGAAACAGCTATGTCGGCGATTCGGAAATAATGGTCTGCGAAGCGTGTGAATATGTCGATTCGTTTCTTCAGATAACCCCGGCGGTCGCCGTGATACTCAATGTTGACGCGGATCATCTGGATTACTTCGAAAATCTCGATAATATAAAAAAATCGTTCGGAAAGTTTGTCGCTCAGACTTCCGACGCGGTCATCGTCAACGGAGACGACAACAACGCCCTTGACAGCGTTTCCGGTTCTTCCGTGAAGGTAATTACTTTCGGATTCGGTGATAAAAATGATTACCGCGCAGTAATGACTTCGCCGGAAAGTACGGTTTATGATTCTTTCGATCTTTATCTGAATAATGAAAAGCTCTGTTCGATAGAACTTTCCGTTCCCGGAAAGCACAATGTTTACAATGCCCTTGCGGCGGCTTCGGCGGCTCATTATCTCGGTGTTAAACCGGAAGAAATCTCTAAAAATCTTCATGATTTCACCGGAGTTCACAGAAGATTTGAGGTTCTCGGAAAGCCGTGCGGAATTACGGTTGCGGATGACTTCGCTCATCACCCGACCGAGATCAGAGCGACTTTGTCGGCGGCAATGAAGATGGGCTTCAACAAGGTCTGGAATGTTTTTCAGCCTCATACCTATTCAAGAACAGCCGTTCTTCTGGACGATTTCGCAGACGCACTGTCAATAGTTGACGAAGCGGTTATTCTTGAAATACTTCCTGTCAGAGAAACCAATACATACAATATATATAACACCGACCTCGGAAAAAAGGTGAGCGGTTCAAAATGTATAGACTCATTTGAAGACGCTGCGAAGTATGTCTGTGAAAATGCAAAACCGGGCGATCTTATCCTGACGATGGGCGGCGGAAATGTTTATATGTGTGCGAATATGATAAACGATATGCTGAAGGCTAAGGAAACCGAGAAGTAAAAAAAACAAGTGTTCGGAACTGCCGGAATATCAGTCTTGATGTTTTGGCAGTTTATCTTTGAAAAGTTACAACTCAAACTTCCCGCATAACTATAGCAATCCAAATAAATAGACGGACAAAAGGAGACGATGCCGGTAAGTGCAGAGCAAGGCGGAGGACGAAGGCATACTGGCGTA
>CACYDE010000005.1 GCA_902773045.1 uncultured Ruminococcus sp.
AGCTACCATCAGGACGATGTCTGCCATTTCAAGGGCTATAGTCGTGGAATCACGGGTAGTATTTCCCGTATCACATACGATATAGTCGAACTCCCCGTGATCGATCAGGTTCCGGAAGATGACTTTCATTATATCCAAATTGATGATATAACTGTCTTCGTTTGTCAACGGAGCCGGAAGGATATAAAGACCACTTGCTTCATCGTAGCGGAGTTTTTTCTCTATCTCTTCTTTTGAGTAGACGATCTCTTCTGAAGAGTTCTCCATCATCTCCTTGATCTCATCTGCCCAGATCGCCATATTGGGGCCTTTTGCTTCCAGACCAAGGGTCGTCCGTACATCACCGAAGTCGATATTGCAGTCTATGATCAGTACGCGCAGATTCTTTTCGCCGGCCTTGATCATGGAAAGATAAAGGGCAAGCTCCGAAGAGATCTTTGTCTTCCCAACCCCGCCTTTTGCAGAATATACCGTTATGACTTTTGTCTTTTTTTCTTTGTGTCCGACGTCTCTTAAAACCTCTTCGTCGATCGCATCCCTGCGCTGCGGCGTGTAGTCCGTAACAGGCTTCGTTTTCTCCCGCGGCGGTTCTTTGACCGGTTCCTGTTCTTCAACGGTTTCGTCCGGCTCGTCGTTTGTATATACGGGTTCTGCGCTCTGCCGGGAAGAGCCGGGCAGAACATCTGGCTTATTTTCCGATACTGTCTGCGGTTTTGATGCATTAAGCGCCGCGAAGAAGTCGTCTACTGAAAGAGATTCTTCCAGTTTTTTTACGGTATTGTCAGTCTTTGAGCCTGACGCCTTTTTTGCCGGAACGGCAGGCTTTGCCGGAGTCTCAGGCTTTGCCTGCTTTGATGAGGAAGACCTTTCTATTCCAAGAATGGTATCCGCGTTGTTAGAGGAAGCCTTCGCCTCAGGCTTTGCCTGGAGAGCGGGAGCTTTCTCCGTAACGGGAGTTTTTTCCGATTTAGCCCGGCTTGAAACGCGGGGCTGTGCGGTCGTGTTTCCAGCCTGGTATGTATAGGGGCCTTTCTGAATCTTCTTGTAAAGAGCGTCCGGATTTTTTGCGATGCCGATCGTTTTAAACCCATAGGCTGAACCGGATGCCAGTTCATCTTCCGATTTCGCGTGATAAGCGATCTCCGTATCGAGTGTCCACTCTTCTTTTTTGGACAACGCGTCATAAGAAATGACCGCCAGGTCCGGTTTGTTTTTTTGAACTGCCTCTTCAAACTTTTGTATATCATTGAAGAATTCGAGCTTAAAGTCGAGAGCTGCCGCGTTCAGCATATATGAAACCTGAAGGTCCTGAAAAAATTCCTTTTGTAAAATCAAAAAATATACTTTCTGCATATTCCTCTTCCTATATGTAGCATGTGGATTGTTTTCGGTTGTTTTTCACGGCTGCTGCCTGCAGCGTATCAGGCGCAGCCGTAAATGTTTTACGGTACGAAAACGGAATCTTTTTCCGACCCATCCGTTTCTGAAGAGTCATCCAGCTCGTCATCAACGATCTCAGTAGCTGTGGATGCGGGCTGATCTTCTATTTGTGCGAAATGATCGACCATTGCGTTATAATCAGCTTCTTCTTCCAGGGTCAGGAATTTTTCACCCGGAGCTGTATATACGTAATACAGGTTATCCGTCTTTTCTTCGTATCCGTTTGTATCAACAAGCCCAAGGTATACGGACCCTGTGGTGACTGCATTGACGAGCTGCATGGATTCGTCAGCCGTCTGCTCGATCGAAACGCCGACGATATTCCCTTCATCTTTAAAGACTGCAAGGATCTTCTTTTTCTGCTGTATAAGAGAAGTCACGTTATTGATCGTCGCATAGACATTGACTTTTGAACCTTCTTTAAGGTCGTTTGTCACGCCGGAGAACTGGGTTAAAGGCAAGGAGATCGCAACTGCATCCGAAGCCATATTCATCTCAAGAGACGATCCTCCCGAAACGGAAAGCATCGCCGTTGTAAGAGGCATGCCCTCGGAAACATCTATCCTGAGAGAGTCGCCGCGGCGTACCACATCAGAAAAAGACGACGGTGTTATAAACTGCGTCCCCGCGGATGACGGGTTCCCAGCAAGGATCACAGTAGAATCCATCTGCAGCGGGCTCAGCATATCCGCGACGACCTGTTCTCCCGCTTTATAATCATTGTTAAAGACGTAGATCGTACTTCTTTGCGGGGTCAGGTATTTGTAGATCATATAACAGGCAAGGGCGGATAACACTACTGCAATAACTGCGAAAGTCGTGATGATTTTATTTTTGTTGTTGCTCATTTCAATCTCCTTTTAATAAATCTGTTCTTATAATGAATATGTCAAAACTTGTTTTCAAAACGGTGTTTTTACTGTTTTACAGAAAATATTTTCGAACAGATTTTCTTTCCTAATAAGAATATGTCAAAAAAAACCGCGAGATTGTCTTTTCACGCGGTTGTGGAAATGTTTATTTTTCTCTATTTATAATTTCATAACAATATACCTGATATTGTTTCAAAAAAGATAGTGGATCAGATGTATTATTATGAACTTTTTTCAGAACTGATTTAAATTTTGTCTGATACCACTCTTTTTTAATTTTAAAATAATTTTCTGAAAGAACCGGATATTGATCGCGGACAATTTTGATGTATGAAAACCATGGATCTTCAAATCCGATGTTTTCAAGAAGTATCTGCGGTAGATAGTTCATACTTGTTTCTTCCGGCACAAGGCATTTTTTATCTTTGTTATTCCATAGAAAATACGGGATCTTGTACATAGACCTTTTATCTTCATCTGTAAAATCATTTTTCTTTTTTCGAAGGAGCTTTTCGTAATACCATGTTGACACCATAGGCTGGTGGTCGCCAAAAAACAGGACATACGTTTCCTCTTCAGAACTTTTCAACTGTTCAATGAAATCTTCCAGGGCTTTGTCACTGATGTTTTCCAGTGACAGGTAATTGTTAAACTCATTGCCTCCATCCCAATCCGTTACATGAATATTCTGATCTACTTCATTATTGTATGTAGCATGATTCTGCATAGTAACAGCGAAACAGAACAGAGGTTCGTCCGTATCTTTTATCTCACAGCAGATCCTGTCGAACAAAGCATGGTCCGAAACAAGATCCCTTACCGTATCTGCATTCTGAAAATCTTTCAGGAACAGGCAATCAGTAAATCCCATCGCCTTCCATGCACTTGCCCTGTTATATCCCATCCCAAGGTAAGGATGCATGCCTTTTATCGCATAGCCGTATTCTTTTAGGACTTTTGCAATGGAATAAATGTTATCGTTCTCTTTCATGTTAGTGTAAAGCTCAGAACCTGATGCCGTCAGGCAAGTCGGTATCCCGGTAAGGAAAGAGAGCTCTGTGCTTACCGTGTTATTCCCAAATACGGAAGAATACGTTATCCCGGAAGATCCGGCTTTTAAAAGACTTCTGGTAAACGGAATGTATTCCGCATCTGTGTCAAAGTCTCCTACCAATGTCATATCGGAAAACGCTTCGCTCATGATCACTACGATATTTGGCTGCCCGTCGTTCGTATTTGCTGTGGCGTTGCTGCTGCCTGTTTCCTGTACCAGATCTTCAAATTTATCAAATTCTTTTATATATGTGGGCTTTTCCAAAACGTCTGACGAATCGATTATAAGGCTGAAGAAATATTCATATGTATAATTAGGGAGATAAAGCATAAATATTTCTCTGCTGTAAAAAAATATGGAAAGAATTATGACTGATAATAAAAGCGTGAAGGCATGCAGTTTTCTGTTATTTCCGGTTTTGTTTGTTTTTATTTTTACTGCCCATATATTAAAGCCAATAATGACTGCAATTAAAAGGATTGCGTATAATATTGTTTTTTCTGTAA
>CACYDE010000006.1 GCA_902773045.1 uncultured Ruminococcus sp.
ATCCGTATCGGTTGTGTCGGAATCGGACTCTGTATCCGTATCGGTTGTGTCGGAATCGGACTCTGTATCCGTATCGGTTGTGTCGGAATCGGACTCTGTGTCCGTAGTTGTGTCAACTTTCTCCGTGTCCGAATCGGACTCTGTGTCGGTAGTTGTGTCAACTTTCTCCGTGTCGGAATCGGATTCTGTATCTGAGGTTGTGTCAACTTTCTCTGTGTCGGAATCGGACTCTGTGTCAGTAGTTGTGTCAACTTTCTCTGTGTCGGAATCGGATTCTGTATCTGAGGTTGTGTCAACTTTCTCTGTGTCGGAATCGGATTCTGTGTCGGTAGTTGTGTCAACTTTCTCTGTGTCGGAGGAAGACTCGGTCCACTTAGCATAGAGAGTAATATCTGCGGTCAGAGTATCGGAATCGAAATTCCACTTTGTCTTGAATTCAGAGTCCTTGTACCAACCTGCGAAAGAGAAGCCTTCCTTGGTCGGATCACTTGGAGCTTTGATCTTAGAGTTGTAATCCTGAGTGATCGAACTGATCTTTGAGCCGCCGTTTGTTTCAAATGTTACTGTGTACTGATTGATCTTCCACTGTGCTTTGATCGTTACGTTTTCGGCGGGCATAGTCTCCGGAACAGCCTTATCCCAGCCTGTGAATGTGTAGCCTGTTCTTGTCGGGTCTGCGGGAGCTGTGACAGCCGTTCCGTAGTCCTGAGTGATCGGGTTGATCTTTGAACCGCCGTTTGTATCAAACGTTATAGTGTACTGATTAACTTTCCACTGTGCTTTGACTGTGATATTCTCTGCAGGCATAGTTGTCGGAATTTCTTTATCCCAGCCTGTGAATGTGTAGCCTGTTCTTGTCGGGTCTGCGGGAGCTTTAATAGCTGTTCCGTAGTCTTGAGTGATCGGGTTGATCTTTGAACCGCCGTTTGTGTCAAACGTTACTGTGTACTGATTGATCTTCCAGTTTGCTGTGAAAGTCTTGTTTCCGATGCTGCCCTTAGCGATAGTTACATTCTTCGTAGGCTTGTTCTGACCGTCGTAAGTCCAGCCTGTGAATGTGTAACCCGTCTTAGTCGGATCGGAAAGCTTGATATCATCGGATTCGATATTATAAGATTTAACGTTATCGTTCTTAGCCCCGTCAACACCATTATATGTGATAGTGTATTCGATAGGAACGATATCAGCCGTAACGATGACGTCGGGTTCGCCCATAGTAACCGTGTAGACTCCGTTTTTGTCTGCTGTAAGCTTATTGGTTCCGTCTGAAACGTCGCCTTTTGCTTTGTAGCCATTGGGAGCTTTGAACTTGATTACTGTTCCCTTGTCATAGTAAGTATCGCCGTCGACGATGAGCGGGTCTGTCGTTGCGCTGATGAATTCCATATTTTCGGAAAGTTCGAACGTTCTGTAAGTCGTTTCTTCCCATTCTGCGTCAAAGAACTTGTCGCCTGTTGTACCCTTCTTGATGACAACGTCCTTGCCCAGATTCGTTCCCGTTTTGGGATCGAGCCAGCCTGCGAAGAAGTTAGCGTGCTTTTTGGGCTTCGGAAGAGTGAAATCTTCGCTGTGAGCGGTGAAAGTTATCGTTTCGCTTTCGTTTTCAGCCAGAGCGCCGCCTTCAAGGTTAAGAGTAACCGTCTGATCGCCCGGAAGAATTGTGAATGTCAGGTCAATACCCGAATAGGTGCCTGATGAGTTAGTCTCGAATTCGAATCCCACCATGTTTTCGTTGAATGTGATCGGACCAACGGTCGTTTCCGAACCGTCGGACGAACCGCTGCTTTTCGGACCAACGGTCGTTTCCGAGCTGTCGGACGAACCGCTGAAAACATAAGGATTCGTGTAGGTACTTATTGTGGCGATCGAAAGCATGTCTTTGCTGTCTGCTGTCAAGCTTCCGGAAATCTCTGCGCCGCTTCGTGATGCGGTGTAGACCGTTAAGTATCCGGAGTAATCATTCGAGTAATTTCCGTCTTTTCCGCCGTTGTCGTAGATCTTAAACGATTGGACAGCTGCGGGAACGTAAACCTGAGCAGAAAATTGATTATTTCCAATTCCTCGAACTACGTTGGAGTTATCATTCGGGAAATCAACGTAGAGTCCGCCCTCAGCCGTGAGATCATTGGTGAAAACAGGAGTAACAGTCACAGCCGAAGCAGGCATGCTGAATGTTGCCGTCTTTCTGTTTTGGTTGTACCATTTTCCTCCGGTCACGCTCAGCTCATTTCCTTTTTCGTCAAGAACAATGAGCTCGGTGAGAAGATATCCGTCATCGGAGGTTATTGTGCAGGTGATTTTTTCACTGAATGCTGCCGATGATTTATTCGTTGAAACTGTTCCGCCGTTCTCGGGGTTGTTGACTGTGATGCTGTTTTGCTTATTAGTATCAATGATAGAGACTTTCAGATCAAGACCTTCATACGTCGTATTTGAGCCATAGTATGAGTTAAACTCGATATCCAATTCATTCCTGTATGAATACAATGTCGGAAGTTCGGTTTTAACTCCCGGCGCGCTGCCGTAGTATGTATCCTGATCTGCGGAAATATAATCATAATCCAGATAAACATTATTGCTGCCGTCGGTAGTCAGGCTTCCGGAGACTTCCATTAACGTTCCTTCCGGTGAATAGAATTCAACAGAACCATAACAATGAGCAGTGTAATTTCCGTCTTTGCCGCCGTCGTCATAGACTTTGAACGATTTTACTGCGTTGGGGATAGTTACACCAAGCTGCGAATCATAAGGCAGATCAATGTAAAGACCGCCTTCGGCAGTAAGATCGTTTGAGAAGACCGGTGTGACTGTGACGTCAGTAAAAGGCATACTGAATGTGATCGTTCCGTCTTGATACCATTTGCTGTTCGTAATGGTTACGGGTGAGCCGTTTGAGTCGGTCGCTGTGACGTCGGTGAGAAGATAACCTTCGTCAGGTTCTGCCGTCAAAGTTATCGTTGTTCCCGGCATTGCTTTTTCGGCGCTCGCCGTCACTTCGCCGCCTTCCGTGGGATTGCTGATCGTGATGTTTCTTTCCGTTACAGCCGCGTCTGCGTCAATGACTGTGACCGTGAGATCAACACCCGGGTAGGTACTACTGCTGTCGGAGTAAAATTCGAGAGTCATCCGGTTTTCCGAGCTTATGATGAGACCGGTCTCTTCATAAGCGTCGTAATAACCGATTCTTTCGGCGAGGGAAGCGCTGCTGTCTGCGTCGCCATCATAAATGTTAAGATAGTCCCAGCCGCTTTCTACCCAAACTGATCCGACCACTGCGAGACGTTTTCCTTCGGGCGCGGTCAGTGTGAGCTTTCCGCTGCAGTAATTGCTGTAATTTCTGTCCTTTCCTCCGTCGTCATAAACCTTAAAGGAAGTTACATTCGAAGGAATAACCCATTCGACATTGCCGGAATGAGGAATCCTTAACTCATTATTAGTCTGATCGATGTCGTCGGTGAATTCCGCAGTGACGCTGACATCCGAAGCAGGCATCTTAAACGACGCGGAGCCGCTGCTTAAAACATATATACCTGTATCCAAGACTGCGCCGTTTTTATCCTTAACGGTAAGGCTCTTTAAATAATAGCCTTCGTCGGACGTTATCGTCAGAGTCACCGTTTCGCCCGTATTTGCCGATTCTTTGTCCGCAGTCACTGTTCCGTTAGTAATCTCGGAGTCGACAGTGATCGTATGAGCCTCGTTGAGCTTGAAGAGGTTTACGGTGAGGTCAACGCCTTCGTCCGTTTGATATGAACTGCCGGACGAGGAGGAATATGTATAAAAATATATTCCCGTGTAGTCATCGGTACTCATGAACGTCGGAACAGTTTGGGTAGCTCCGTTGCCGTTGTACTCCACATACTGATCCTCATCATAAAGCTCCAACTCCACTGAATTGGCGGGAGCTTTCAGAGTTCCCGAAACTTCGATGCCGTATCCTTCCGGAGGATAGAAATAAAGTGATCCGTCGCATCCATAAGTGTAGTTTCCGTCTTTTCCGCCGTCGTCATAGACATTGAAAGTCGTGACGCCTTCGGGAACGTAGATGCTGCGAGATCCGCTGTAAGGAAGATTGAAAGAAACTCCGTTCGTTGAAGCGGGGTCATCGGTGAATTCGGCTGAAACCGTGACAGCAGTCTCCGGCATTACGAAGGACGCGCTTGTGGCCCATGGCTGATGGGTCGTTTCGATCTCATTGCCGTTTTCATCGGTAACATTTAAGCTTTTAACGATATGACCATCGTTTGGAGTCAGCGTAATTGTTACATTGGTTCCTACAGAGGCTTTTTCTTGATTCGCCGTGACTGTTCCGCCGGAGGTCTCCGCGATCGTAATAGTGTTTTGGTCGGCTTTGACAAGTCTGACCGTCACATCAAATCCGTCGTAATTTCTAATTTCATTGCTGTAGAAACTGAATCTTGTATAATTGCCATACGTATAATACGGATTGATGGCGGTCTCTTCTCCGGCTAATGCGCTTCTGAATTCTCTGTTCGAAGCGTTCAGATTACTGATGCTGAGAAAGTCCGAATTACTCGAACTGTTGTATCCATCTGTTGTTATGCTTCCGGAGATCTGCATAACGTATCCTTCGGGAGCGGTAACATTGACATTTCCGTTATAATGATTGCTGTATCTTCCGTCTTTTCCGCCGTCATCATAAAGCTTGAACGACTTTAAATTCTTCGGAAGAGTAACATCCAAAGAAGGATTCATAAAACCGTTCAAAGAAGAAGAAGGCATATTTATAAACAGCCCGTCCTCTGCGGTGACCTTGTTCGAGAAGATCGGAGTTACGGTCACATTATCATCGGGCATCGAGAAGTTTACTCTGCCTCCGCTGTACCATTCCGCGCCCGTTACGCTGACAGCGCTGCCGTTAGAATCCGTTACTTCGGCTCCGACGAGGATAAATCCGTCCTCGGGAATAGCCTCAAGAGTCACAGGTTCTCCGGTCACTGCGGTCGACGGTTCGGGAGCAGCAAGCGTTCCGCCCTCGACTCCGGCGATCGTGATGGTGTGAGGTGTTTCGGAGTCGGCTTTGACGAGAGTCACGGTGAGATCGAGACCTGCGTCTGTGTTATATCCGCCTGCACTCAAACCAACTGTGAGGTTGGTTCCCACGCTGAAAGTTTTGGTGATCTCTGTTTTTACTCCGTTTGAAGAGCTTCTGAATTCACCGAGCTTATTCCCTGAAGAGTAGAGGAGAACAGAATCGTTTTCGTCACCCGTCGTTACGCTTCCCGTGACGCAGAAAACATACCCATCGGGAGCGGTCAAATTCAGCTGACCGTTATAAAAAGTGGAGTAATTTCCGTCTTTTCCTCCGTCATCGTAAACCTTGAATGACTTCACATAAGAAGGAACGGTGACTGACGAAGAAACGAAGGGATAACTATCAGGGTTCTCCGGAAGGTCGACATACAATCCCGACTCGGCAGTCGCTTCTGCTTCGGAAACGAAAACAGCAGTTACCATTGCGTCGGAAACAGGCATGCTGAATGAGATTTCATCTGTGGAGCTGTTGTACCATTTTCCTCCTGTTACGTCAACTGGATTTCCGTCTTCGTCATAGACCAAAACGTCAGCCAATTGATAGCCCTCAGCGGGTGCTGCTGTCAGCTTAACGGTTTCACCGACTTTCGCCAATGTTTTATCGGAAGTTATTGTTCCGTTTTCGGTTTCGGCAGTCTTGACCTCGAATGTTTTTTCCGAGGAGATCACGTTGACAGTGAATTCAACGTCGTTATCGAAGTCCTGATACTGAGAATAAGCGAAGGTCAACTGATTGTTCGCAGTCAAAAACGGACCGACATTTTCGTTCATCTGATTTTCATAAGCGTTCTGCCTATAAAGAGTACCGGACGCATCAACAACGTATACAGCGTCGCCGTAATTATTGCCGAACTTAACGCTGCCGTACGTCTGCATTTTTGTACCGCTCGGACTATACAGGGTGACGGAACGAGTATTATTATCGGCGTTATTAGTGTTGTAAACCTTAAACGTTTCAACACCTTCGGGGATATTTACCACGAAATCGCCGCTTTCGGGAATATAAACACTGCGATATTTCTCTTTGACGAATTCCGCCGTCACGGTCACATCGGAAAACGGAACTTTAAAGGTAGCCTTATCTTCCGTATACCATGTTCCTCCGTTAACTGCGACTTCTTGTCCGTCTTTGTCCTTGACTGTGACGCTTTTGAGAACGTAGCCCTCCTTGGGAGTGGCGCTGACCGTCACTGTTTCGCCAACTTTTTCGGTTTCTTTATCGACCGTCAAAGAACCGTTCATGGTTTCTCCGACGCTGATATTGTAATCTTGGGCTTTGACCAATGTTACTTTCAGATCAAGGCCGGAATTAACCACCGAACCGTCCGAATGGAACAACAAACGCATCTGGTTTGCGCAATAGGTTTTTTCAATGTTTGTAAGAACACCACTGGATTGACACCCGAATTTCCCCAGCTGTACGCTGTCGGTTCCTTCACCGTCGTAAACTTCGAGATAGTCACATCCAATGTGTTCAGCCAGGATACTTCCTTCAAGAACTACAAGGAAACCATCCGGGGCGGTGATGGTCAGACTTCCGTTGCAGTTGTTGCTGTAATTTCCGCCTTTACCTCCGTCATCGTAGACATTGAACGAAAAACCGTCCGCCTTGTCGCTGAGATCGAGCGTTTGAGAATCGCTTTGTGACATGTTGACATAATAGCCCGTCGTTTCATCGCCGGAAAGCGTCACCGCCGTTGAGTCGGCGCTCGCCGTGAGGGAAAACGTTTCTCCTCCGACAGAACCCGCAGGCGTCATTCCCGAAACGATCAATCCTGCCAACAAGGCAGCAAACACTCGTTTCGCATTGTTTTTGGATTGTCTGCTCACTTTTACTCCTCCTTTTGTTTGATAAGTATTCACTTTTACTCCTCCTTTTGTTTGATAAGTATTTTTTTGACATCACAGATACCCTTTCCGCTGCAGGTTCAAATAGTTTTCGGGAGAACATGCCTTGAAACTGCTGCAGAGGTATTTGTAATGTAGATAATGATTTGCATTTTTCGGAAAGCTTAGATAAACACGTGTCCAATGAACCGAACCAAATCAGAGTGGGGAAGACCAATGACATCTTTGTCGGCTGCGCAATACGAATTGCGATTAGGAAGGCTGATTGTTTCGTCGAAGTGCACAAAAAATAAGTAAAAATTCTCCGATGAAACGATCCGCCGAGATAAAAATTGATCTCAAAAATTTTGTGTATTTTACATAAAATTCGGTTTGGATATTTGGAAATCCGCTTTTTTCACAGTTTTCTTAAAAAATGCCGATCCATGCAGAAACATCTCCGTATGATCACGATAATTATAACATAATTTACAAAGGAAATCAATTCATTTTACACAATTGTTTCTGATTTGTCTTAAATATTACATTTTTTTTATATGTAAGTTTAAAAATTGTGAAAAAGGCTGAAAGAGCAATTTTAAAGTTTTTGCCCGGATATTGCTCCTCAAAAATGTGTGTGCAATTTGACTGCGAGTTCTGAGATTTGCTCATTTTTATAGTTAAGCGATACAATCAGTGATTTCTTATAAGCAGCTCGGAACAACGACCGCTGACGGCGCACACCGCATCAGATAAGACGCTGATATGGATTATGCGAAAATCACGCAGTGGTGTCGACGTGTCGGACGATACATCACTCGATCGGATCGGCGAAACGTTTTCTGCGCGAACCTACGGTTATTGATTCGGACCTATTCATTGATTTTCCCGTGATATCGTATACATGGTTGTTTTTATCCGAAATGTAAAAACTTCCTCCCTGAGTTATACAAAATATTTCTTTTGTATAATTTTATTCATTTCAATTCCCCCCTTGATAATGCAAAAAAAGGATCATTGCATAACAAACAATAACCCTTTTTATTGAAAACCATTAGTTGATAATTTTATTTATTATTTGGAAAAAACAGTTCGGAATTCTTCACAAAATCAATGAGAGTGTTCGTTACTTTGGCTGCTTCATCCTGATCTATTCCGACGCCTGTGAAATAGATCTTGATTTTCGGCTCTGTTCCCGAAGGTCTTACAATAATAGCATTGCCGCCTTCAAGCGAATATGAAAGAACATTCGACTTCGGAAGATGGATCTCTTTCTTGATGCCTGTTTCAAAATCCTTCTCGAACGAAAGGAAATAATCGGCGTGCTTAACAATCTTAAAGCCTGCCATTTCCTCAACGTTTGAATTTCTCAAACCGTCCATGATATTTCTCATC
This sequence comes from uncultured Ruminococcus sp., assembly GCA_902773045.1. Classification (GTDB taxonomy): domain Bacteria; phylum Bacillota; class Clostridia; order Oscillospirales; family Acutalibacteraceae; genus RUG592. Next base: position 8,278 of record CACYDE010000006.1, read on the forward strand.
GTTTCCATTCCGGAAGCGCCTTCAAATTCAAAACTGAGCGTGGTGTTCTTATAGTAACCATACTCACGGTAAAGTCCGTCGATCACATCACAAAGAGACCTTCCCTGCCTCTTATAATAAGCTGCCATTTCACATATAAGCATTGAAGCTACAACAGCATCTTTATCTCTTACATATGTACCGGCAAGATAACCGTAGCTTTCCTCAAAACCGAAAACGTAACGACACTCCTCGTTCTTCTTTTCAAGTTCGAGGATCTGCTCGCCTATATACTTGAATCCGGTAAGAACATTTCTAAGCTCACATCCGTATTTTTCGGCAATACGCTCTACCAGAACGCTTGTAACGACCGTCTTGACCATGATGGGATCCTCGGGCAGCGTACCAAGTTTTGATCTGCTGCTAAGAATATAATCGGTGAGCATGATCCCTGTTTCATTTCCAGTGATGAGACGGTAGCTTCCGTCGTGATCCGGAACGGCAATTCCAACTCTGTCGCTGTCGGGATCGGTTGCAAGAAGAATATCGGGTCTGACCTCTTCACAAAGTTTCAAACCTTCTTCAAGCGCTTCTTTGATCTCGGGATTCGGATAAGGACATGTCGGGAAGTTTCCGTCAGGCATTTCCTGTGATTTTACGACATGGACATCTTCAATGCCGATACGATCAAGGATCTTTCTGACCAATTTATTGCCTGCGCCGTTAAGAGGAGTATAAACAACTCTAAGACCGGAATCCTTGCAAAGACCCTTGTTCACAGACTGCTCTTCAACTTTGTTAAGATATGACTCATAGAATTCATCGCCGATATACTCGATCATTCCATCTTCAACGGCCTTGTCAAAATCGATCAGCTTGACGTCTTTGAAGCAGTCGAGCTTTGTGATCTCGGAATACACTTCCGCCGCCGCAACATCGGTCATCTGACAGCCATCGCTTCCATAACATTTGTATCCGTTGTATTTTGCGGGATTGTGACTTGCAGTAACCATAATTCCGGCGTTACTTTTAAAGTATCTTACTGCATAAGAAACTACGGGTGTAGGCTGAAGTTCGGTGGAAAGATAAACCTTGATCCCGTTCGCTGCCAAAACTCTCGCTGCTTCATCAGCGAAAAGCGCTGATTTTATTCTCGAATCGTAAGAAATAGAAACAGATGACTTATCATAGTTTTTTACAAGGTAATTTGCTAAGCCTTGAGTTGCCACTCTTACGTTGTATATATTCATTCTGTTTGTTCCTGCGCCGAGAACGCCTCGAAGACCTGCAGTTCCAAACTCAAGAGATCTGTAGAAACGATCGTAAATTTCCGCTTCGTTATCCTTGACCTCTTTTAATTCTTCAATAAGACTGCTGTCATCCGATGCGTTTTCAAGCCACTTCTCGTACAGCTCCTTAATTTCCAACTCCATAAACACATCTCCTTAAATCAATAAATTTGTATCCCTTAAAAACCGTGAAGAAGAATCCCCATTTTTCTTCTCTTTCGCGACGGCTTTGTTTACGGAGAAAAATTCTCCAAAAGGTTAAGAGCCTGTTTATTATCTCCCACAAACATTTTTTTCGGAAAATTTTGATGATATCTGCGTCAAAAATCATTACAATACGACAGTATTTTTGCGGCTTTTTCGTTGATCTCAGCAATATTATGCTCGAAAATCTGCCCACGTAAAGATCTAAAACAGTCTCTAAATCTGCTGCGCCGACAACGAATTATATTTTTTATTTATATAATTCAAAATGTGTAATAATTACATAAATCACACTGCGGCGTCAAACAGTTACAAAATTCTGCGAGAATAACTATAACACAAAACTCAAAATTTTACAATTATTTTTGAAAGATTTTTTTTGGAAACTTTCGGATAAAATTTTTATTTCGGAATTATAATATGAACAAATCCGCGAGTTTGTTACCTAATATTTTCAAAAAACTATTCAATCAGACAACTATAATTATAAATCAGAAAATAGATTGTGCAAAAAGCAGAATTTAAATTAATGGTGCATATAGTACCTTGAAACGAAAAAATTTATTTATTTTATAACTGTTCAGCGCCAAGTTCTGCCTGTTCCTGTAGTTTTTCTCTGTGCGTTTTCTTATCTCGTTTCACGCATAACAAAACCGCCTTGATTGCTCAGGGCGGTTTAATCATTATGTTCTGACTGGATTTTTTTCTTCAACTCTTCCCATTCCAATTCAAGTTCCTCAGCAGTTTTATCGCCATAAAGCTCCTGAGCTCTTGCTGAATCATAATCACATTCTTGTAAATTATATTTCTCCTCCATTTTATTTCACCTCTCTAAAATCAAAACCATATAAATCTTTTAATTCACTCAAAGCGGCTAACTGTGCTTCAAATTCACTCAAACCTTGTTTTTTTGAACTTCTCCACATTCATCATATAGGCGGATTCCGAAATCTTATATTTAGGTGGTGTATATTCAAAAATAACTCCATTGTGCCCTATTGTATAACCTTTCTTATAACCATGTGCAAGTGCTGCATTCAAGTCGCCATCTCTTGGCGGCATACCTTCTGGGTGATTATGAAAAGAAACTATTTCACCACTTTTTGAATCCTTTAATCCTTTGATTATTTCCTCCGTATATTCAGGAGTACCCGCTTTTGTCCCTGTAGTAGACTTATACCATTTATGAGTTCTCGTATTGAAATATGCTAAATCTTCACCATTATTACCTGAACGATGCGATAACATTTCTTTAGCAACTCGATAATACTCACGTTGAATTTCAGGGTCTGTATCCATAGAATCAAATTTTCTCCTGAATGCTCCGCTAATTGTTAAATCTTTAGGAACAGCATAATCAAAAGAACTTCTCATACGTTCTGATTCTATTATACTACTATTTTCAGAATTTGCAACCCCTTTATTCCTCAAATCCTCAATATTCCTCGGAGTCCTCGCAACATACAATTCTTTTGGGTATAGAAAAAGAGAGTACATTTCTGTACTCTCTCGGCAACAAGCGTCCGGATTTGCACCGGACATTCATATTGCTATGCGTGTTCCTCACAACACTTCTACTTGTTAATTCTATTATGCCACGTTTTTATAATTCTGTCAATCATTTTTTGTTCTTTTTCAGTAACCACTTTATCGCCTTTTTTACCATGCTCATAACCTTTATGAGTGTGTGGCTGCGTCCATTTACCTTCTATTCTATGAGGGTAGTCCATGTCAACTTGTTTATATCGTTTATTGTGCTTACTATAAATGAGCAATTATCAGAAGCCATCGTCAAAAAGCACAAATAATCTCCCTCAAGCAACCATAGCAAGTAAATCCGAAAAGCTATTTCCGGATTTACCAAACTCATAAATATAGCGTATTTTTTCATTGCGTATTTCTTCGGCAAGCGAATGGAATCCCTCCGAAAAATCAAACGAAGTCGATTCACGGCAAGCAATAAAATATGCAAGAGATGTAATAATCCAAAAACGTTTGATTCCTTTGGAAGAACGAATCTGATAACGATCAAAAGCAAGCTTGGTCTTGCAGTCTCTGAAAAAAACTTCGATTTCCCACCTGTTTTATAACCTGTAATACAAAAAAGTGTTGACATTCAAAAAAATTATGATATAATGTACTTTACGAAAGTTGATAAACACTCTTTACAAACGAACAAATATTATCATTTAAAGGAGCGTGAATGTATGGCTAAAACAGAAACAAAGACAATATCACAAAACAAAAAAGCTCATCACGACTACTTTGTGATAGAAACGATCGAAGCAGGAATAGAACTTTGCGGAACAGAGGTCAAGTCGCTTCGCGAAGGAAGAACCAACCTCAAAGACAGTTGGTGTTCCATAGTTGACGGCGAAATTTTCGTCAACGGAATGCACATAAGTCCTTACGAACAGGGAAATATATTTAACAAGGATCCGGTCAGAGTCAGACGCCTTCTCATGCACAAGCGTGAGATCATGCGTCTTTTCGGTCACGTAAAACAGGACGGATATTCCTTGATCCCGCTTTCCCTCTATTTTAAGGGCAGTAAAGTCAAGATGGCGGTTGGTCTATGCAAAGGAAAAAAGTTGTATGACAAGCGTGCGGATATGGCTGAGAAGTCCGCAAAACGTGACATCGAGAGAACGATGAAAGAAAGGTTCAGCAGATAAGATCCTCGAGGAGTTTAATAATACGGGGGTGTAAAGGTTTCGACGGGGATCGTGAGCCTTAGTAAGCGAGTAGCGGTGCGGAACCGCTTTAAAATCCGCAAACTTAAAATTAAACGACAACAATACAGTTGCCTTAGCAGCCTAAGTGCTGCTCGTTCTGACCGAGATTACCGCGGCTCGGTTAAGGGCGCCGATTAGCGGTGAACGTGATCGGATGTGAGCTTCAGCCCAGGTCATGTATTTGAAGCTACCAATGGTTCAAGCCTGCCTATGGGCGTGATTCAAAGGGAATGAAAAAACACAGGCTACACTCGTAGAAAGCTTTGGTAAGCGGTTTTCGGACAGGAGTTCGATTCTCCTCACCTCCACCACAATAATAAAAAGTACAGATTTTATGAGAAATTTTTTAATTCTTCCCCGAAAAATCCCCGAATTTTACAAAAAATTAAATTTCACACAACAAAAACAGCCGCCTGAGCAACAACTCAGACGGCATAAATTTTAGTCTCTTTTCTCCTCAATCTTATCCTTAGCGACCTTAAGCAGCTTAGAGATCCACTTAGGCATGATATCAGGATTAATCAAATACAAATTTTCTGCTATCGATATGCACTCATTGAGCACTATATAACAACAGATAATCAACGCAAACGGCATATCAACACCGAGCGTAAGTCCAGCCTTAACAAAAAGCAGCGGCGCAGCATAGTCAAGGTAGATCCCGAAGAACAAACCTACGAGCAGAGCTAATTTTTCCAAAATCCTTTCCAGCCTTTTGCGCTCGATAATCCCTCTTCCGTTGCTTTAGCCTTTACAAGTCCTGTCACAACGTCAAGCACGACCGACGCAGCGACATTTGCATTCAGTCGGCTCGTCATTGTGGAAATATTATCGCCCAGATGATGGACCATAACGGAAAGGTTATTTATTTCTTTATTGATTCCCGATGTATCAAGCTGCGGAGTTATCGGTACAGCTGCCGTATTTGACAAAGATGAGGAAATTTTCATCTTAATATTGTTAAGCTGTTTTTCGATTGTATCCTTAATAATTAAATCAAGACTGATAGAGCCTACACTATCCGGCATATTTCCTCACCTCACCCAAACATATTCCGAAACATATTTTCAAAATCGTGGATTGCTTTCATTGTATTCTTAACGTCCTCGCGCTTTTTCTTTGCAATAAAATCTCTCCACTCATTGTAAATTCTTCTTTCATACGGAGAGAAATTGTTTATTCTCTCCCTGTCGTCCTCCTTGCGGATAAGAACAATCTGACCGAGCGGAGTATCCTCCATAATACCCGATACAAGGGAAGCCCAGTCGGAATATGACAGCTCCCCTTGTTCACTCGGTAATATATGATACTGTTTCGCTATGGACTGTGCGACAAGCTCCTTGTCGTATTCGGGATCATACCAGATATCAGTTTTTGCTTGATTCGTCTGCCTGAAATCGGCTGTCCTCAACCTCTTCGCCTGTCATTGCCGC
>CACYDE010000007.1 GCA_902773045.1 uncultured Ruminococcus sp.
CGTTAGTATTCCTGCAAAAATTTGCCTTGTTCAGAACAAATTATCCTAAGCATAAATTGAAAATTTATTTCTTCACAGTTCCTAATCATAAATTGAAAATTTATTTCTTCACAGTTTCTTATCATCTCCCGCCTTGGGGGGAGATGTGTATGATTATTATACCATAAAACAATACAGCCCGCAAATAAGCGGGCCTGAAGTATTGTGAGCCTATAACGAATACCGGCAAACCGTAAATCGGGAAGATCCCGAAATTCTTGACCGGCGGTAAAATGAGGCATACGACATCGGAAAATCAGTTGTCGTCAATAACGTAAGAAGATGACGCAGGCAGTCCGAGCTGTTCCATGACCATCTCTTCTTTTTCTCTCATGTGAACTCTTTCAAGTCCGGTCTCGTGATCGTAGCCGAGAAGATGAAGGACGGAATGTGCTGTGAGATAACCCACTTCTCTCTGGAGTGAATGACCGTAAAGCTCAGCCTGATCGACGGCTTTCTCCATTGAGATCACAACGTCGCCGAGCATCTTCGCGCCCGTGGTGGGGTCGGTGTCATAAACTCCGTTTTCACCGAGAGGAAATGACAGAACGTCGGTCGGCATGTCCTTTTCCCTGTACTGAAGATTGAGTTTGTGGATCTCTTCGTTGTCGACGAATGTTACGCTGATCTCAGCCGATCCCTCAAATTTTTCAAGCTTCAGAACTGCATTGCAGCAGCGGCGGACAAGCATACGCATTCCCGTCGGGATCTTTACCTTTTTTTGTTTGTTTGTGATAACCACTCTAATTTTATCAGTCATTTGTTATGCTTTGCCTCCTCTATTTTTGCATACGCTTTAATTATATCCTGCACAAGCTTGTGGCGAACAACGTCTTTTTCGCTGAACATTACCTGTGCAATATCATTAATATTTCTAAGCACCTTTAAACATTCCTTGAGTCCGCTGCGGCTCCCGTTCGGAAGATCTATCTGAGTGATATCTCCCGTAATTACCATTTTCGAGTTGAAGCCGAGTCTTGTCAGAAACATTTTCATCTGTTCGTTGGTGGTGTTCTGGGCTTCGTCAAGAATTATAAAGCTGTCGTCAAGAGTTCTTCCTCTCATATATGCAAGCGGAGCAACTTCAATGTTGCCTCGCTCGACGTAGCGCTGATATGTTTCCGCTCCGAGCATATCGAAAAGTGCGTCGTAAAGCGGTCTGAGATAAGGATCAACCTTGCTTTGAAGATCTCCCGGAAGAAAACCGAGCTTCTCTCCGGCTTCGACCGCAGGCCGCGTCAGAATGATTCGGTTGACTTCGTGCGCCCTGAACGCTGTCACCGCCATCGCAACCGCAAGATAAGTTTTTCCCGTTCCGGCAGGTCCCACACCGATCGTAATGGTGTTGTTTTTGATCGCGTCGCAATACTTTTTCTGACCGATGGTTTTGGGTTTGATCGGTTTTCCTTTTGACGTTACGCAAATGCAGTCGCCCGCAAGCTGAGAAAGCTTTGTTTCGCTCCCTTCGTTCACGAGAGATATGCAGTAGCGGACATTCTGTTCATTGAGCGTTTCGCCTTTGTTAATGAGTGACAGCAGGCTGTCTATCGCATTGCAGGCGAGCATGACCTTTTCGGCGTCGCCGCAGACTTTAAGTTCCGAACCTCTGACAATAACTTTTACGCCGTACTCGTTTTCTATGATCTTGATATTTTCGTCAAAGCTTCCGAACAGCATTACTGCCTGTTCCATTCTTTCTATATTGATGATTTTTTCAGTCATTATAAATTTCCCACTGACCTTCCTGTTTAAACTTAGAGATATGAAGTACTCCGGAAACTTCTGCGGCGTTGTGCAGCCTGCTCTTTGACAGCTCCCGGCGATTCCCGTTTGTGAAAATGCTGTATTTATTATTCTCGAAATACGGTCGTTTATCGGTTTGGAGGTCAATCAAAACCGCTGTGTCATATCGCCTTATAGTTTAAGAGTAATTTCAATGGATAATATTATATCACAAATTTTTTAAAATGTCATTAAAAAAACAATAAATTTATCAATAGTTTTGAAATTTTATAAAAAATGCACAATGAATTATTCTTTAAATGATTATATTGCACGTTTTTTTAACCATTACTTTGTATAAATTGACAAATAATGATATTTTTTAAACGGCTGATTTTGCTAAATTTCTCGAAAAATTCTTTGAAAAAAATAACAAACAAGGAGTTTTTGTCGAATTGCACAAAAAGCAAGAATATGAATTGTGTATTTCCTTAATGGGATTTGAAAAAATATCTGTTGACAAACGAAAAAAATTCCTGTATAATACAGTCTGTAAAGTGAAATCCTTTACAGGAGAACGGCGGTGATTGCTACGGAAAAGGATCTGAAAATTTCTTATCTCTATGATTTTTACGGGGAGATACTTTCCGAAAAACAACAGATCGCCGTGGAGCTTTATTATAACAATGACTTTTCATTGAGCGAGGTCGCGCAGCAGCTGGGGATCAGCCGCCAGGGAGTTCGTGATTCGCTCAAGAGAAGCGAGTCCGCCCTTTATGATATGGAATCAAAGCTTGGTCTTGCGAAGAGGTTCGGAGATATGCTTGAAGATGTTGAAAAGATCAAGCAAAACGCTCTTGAAATAAGCAGCGCAGACAGCGATGAAACGGTCAGGAAACTTGCGAAAGAGATCATTGACTGTGCGGACGAATTAGCGAAGAATTTTTAACTTATTTTATGATACGGTAAGAGGTGAATATCTGTGGCATTTGAAGGACTTTCCGAAAAACTCAGCAATGCGTTCAAGCGCCTTAAAAACAAAGGAAAGCTGACCGAAACAGACGTAAAGGAAGCTATGAGAGAAGTCAGAATGGCTCTTCTTGAGGCTGACGTTAACTACAAGGTCGCTAAAGAATTCACGTCAAAGGTCACCGAGCGCGCGGTCGGTTCGGATGTTATGGAAAGTCTTACTCCGGCGCAGATGGTGATAAAGATCGTGAACGAAGAGCTGACCGAACTCATGGGCGGCGAGGAAGTTCGTCTCAACTTCCCGAAGAAACCGCCGTGCATTATTATGATGTGCGGTCTTCAAGGCTCCGGTAAAACGACCCATACCGGAAAGCTTGCCAAAATGCTCAAAAAGCAGGGACATCGTCCTCTTGCGGTCGCTTGTGATATTTACAGACCTGCGGCTATCGAACAGCTGAAAGTCGTTGCATCTCAGGTCGACGTTCCCGTTTTCGAGAAGGGAACTCAGGATCCCGTCAAAACCGCGAAGGAAGCTGTGAAGCACGCTAAAGATTACGGCAATGATATTGTAATTCTGGATACGGCAGGTCGTCTTCACATAGATGAGACGCTGATGGGTGAGCTTAAAAGAATCAAGGAAGCCGTCGAGCCTCAGGAGATACTTCTTGTTGTGGATTCAATGACCGGTCAGGATGCGGTCAACGTTGCGAAATCGTTTAATGAACTTCTTGACATTACCGGAGTTGTTCTTACAAAGCTTGACGGTGATACAAGAGGCGGTGCGGCTCTCAGCGTTAAATCCGTTACCGGAAAGCCTATCAAATATGCCGGAACAGGCGAAAAGCTTGATGATCTTGAGATTTTCCACCCCGATCGAATGGCTTCAAGAATTCTCGGAATGGGCGATATGCTTACTCTTATCGAAGAAGCCGAAGAGAAAATGGACAGGAAAAAAGCCGAGGAAATGGCAGACAAGCTCACCAAGAGCCGGATGGACTTCAACGATCTTCTCGAACAGTTCGAACAGATCAAAAAAATGGGTCCGCTGAAAGGGATTTTGTCGAAACTTCCCGGAATGGAAAAACAGCTCCAGGACGTAGAGATCGACGATCGGCAGCTTGACAGGATCGAAGCGATAATACTTTCGATGACGCCCGAAGAAAGGGCGAAGCCTTCCGTCATTAATCCGTCGAGAAAGAGAAGGATCGCGGCAGGTTCGGGAATGAAAGTCGAAGACGTAAACAGACTTATCAAGCAGCTTGAACAGATGCAGAAAATGATAAAAAAGGTAACAAACAGTAAAGGTAAAAAGAAGTATAGGAAACTTCCCGGTCTGGGCGGTCCTATGGGCGGCAAAGGCGGAATGGGCGGTTTCGGTTTCTGAGTCACAGCCTTGACTGTTTAAAATAAAATTTTAATTTCAATCCAATGAGAATTGGTAGAAATACAAACCCTTTGTGGTGGAGGTGAAAAGAAATGGTAAAGATCAGACTTCGTCGTATGGGCGCTAAAAAAGCTCCTTTCTATCGTATTGTTGTTGCTGACAGCAGATATCCGAGAAACGGCCGCTTCATCGAAGAGGTTGGTTACTACAACCCCGTTGCCGAGCCGATAGAGCTTAAGGTTGACGCCGAGAAAGTTAAGAAGTGGATCGGAAACGGCGCTCAGCCGACCGATACAGTAAAGGCATTGCTTAAGAAAGCTAATGTTATCGACTGATAAGTGGATAAACTGTTTAAGACTGTACACCGTTTCCGGTGTGCAGTCATGTTTTAATGCTGTCTCTTTTGAACGCCTGAAAGTGTTTTTGCGCATGAATCTATATTTTTTTGGCGAACGTTTTTGAGCCGCCTTTCGGAATGTGGAGTTCTGTGTGCTTATAAGGGAAAGTGAAATAAAAACTGAAAGGAAAAATTCTCATGAAAGAATTGCTCGTGACTATTGCAAAAGGTCTTGTTGAGAAACCCGAGGCAGTCAGCGTTGATGCCGATGAACCCAATGAAGACGGAACAGTTGTTTATCATCTTCATGTTGACGAAGAGGATATGGGCAGGATCATCGGTAAGCAGGGAAGGATAGCAAAAGCGATCCGTACTGTTGCGAGAGCTGCCGCAATCAGAACAAACAGCAAGGTAATTGTTGAAATAGACTGATGAATATCAAGGACAGGGAGCGGTTTGTATCGTTTTGCCCTGTCCTTTTTATGGAAAAAAGATTCTTCGGAATATACATATACACTCAAAATTAAAAGCAGTTGTTTTCATCACTGTATTTATTCTTTAAAAATTATTATACCGATTTGCGAAAAAGGCTTTGGAGTCAATGAGCTAAGCGGATATTACCGGAAATTTTTGAGGAGCAATAGCTCCGGCGAGATGATACGGGGCTTAATGAAACAGATGTTAAAGGTTTTTTAGAATTTAATATTATTTCTCTTGACAGAATAGAAAATCTATGATAAAATTTATATACCTCGAAAGGGGTTTATTTTTGTGCCTTTTTTGAGGGAGGCTAAAATTACCGGAAAAACGGAGGTGCCGCTACAATGAGAGTGAAAATCACACTAGCCTGCACGGAGTGCAAACAGCGTAACTACAACACCATGAAGAACAAGAAAAACGATCCCGACAGACTTGAAATGAACAAGTATTGCAGATTCTGCAGAAAGCATACTCTGCATAAGGAAACGAAGTAAGTAACGGAGGGTTACAGCTATGGCTCAAAAGAAAAAGGCCGATGCTAAAGTGGACGAGAAAAAGAAGAATTCTTCTCCGAAGGCTGAAACCAAGCCTGACGAAAAGAAGAAGGAATCTTCCAAAAAGTCCGAATCATCGGCGAAAACGGACAAGAAATCGTCTGATAAGAAGCCATCGGAAAAGAAACCGTCAGTCTTCGCCAGAATGGGCAAGTACTTCAGGGAATGCAAAAGCGAGATCAAGAAGATAGTTTGGCCGACGCCGAAAGCAACTTTCAGAAACATGGGCATTGTTCTTGCCGTTCTGATCATAGTCGGACTTTTCATCTTTGCTCTTGATACAGGGCTTATCGCTTTGCTCAGACTTGTCATGGACATTCAGAGTAATGTTTAATTTAAGTTAAACACCGAAAGGAATGATATTCTGTGTCAGAGGATTTTAGATGGTATGTCGTTCATACCTATTCCGGCTACGAAAACAAGGTTGCTTCAAACCTTCAGACAACCGTAGAGAACAGAAATCTCCATCATCTTTTTGATGATATCAAGGTTCCCACGGAAATCGTTGAGGAGATCACCGACGGAAAGACAAAGGAAGTTGAACGAAAGATTTTCCCGGGATATGTATTTATTAAAATGGTGTACACAGACGAGTCTTGGTATGTAGTCAAGAATATCAGAGGCTGCACAGGATTTGTCGGCCCCGAATCGAAGCCGGTTCCCCTGACGGATGAAGAGGCGGAGAAGATGGGCGTGGAAACTCGAAGCGTCGAGGTTCCTTACAGTGTCGGAGACGCGGTTCGGATCATAGACGGTCCTCTCGAGGAACTCGTCGGAAATGTCGAATCGATCGACATCGAAAACAACAGTGTTCGCGTTATTGTTTCCATGTTCGGACGTGAAACACCGGCCGATCTCGAGCTTGCTCAGGTCGAACCGTTAGATTAAACGAATTTGGAAAATGGCGGCTTTTTGCTGTCATGGGGTAGATCCCCGAAGTGGGAGGAATGAAATTTATTTAAGCATTCCGTTATACCACGATTTTTGGAGGTGCAATTAAAATGGCTCAAAAGGTAACAGGATTTATTAAGCTCCAGATACCTGCCGGCAAGGCAACACCGGCACC
>CACYDE010000008.1 GCA_902773045.1 uncultured Ruminococcus sp.
ACTTTTCATTTCTGCTTGTCTAATTTGCCCTGAACTGCGTTAAATTTTCTTGAAATACGTTAGTATTCCTGCAAAAATTTGCCTTGCTCAGAACAAATTATCCTAAGCATAAATTGAAAATTTATTTCTTCACAGTTCCTTATTCTTCGATCAAAGCTATTGTCGTCACCCAGATCCCATCGGGGCTATCGTCCCGAACCCCTTGCTCACTCTAACCAACCGGAGGAGTTTAAAAATATTATATTGCTGCTTTCTGTTAAGCTGCCAAAAGTGATCGCAAACCACAAAAACACAGGAAAATAGGAGTAAATAATTCTTAAAAATAAAAATATCGGATAAAAATTAAAGAAAATTAATAATTTCGGGATTTTTGTAACAAATTCGTAACAACTTCGTGCAGAATAACTGTTATAATACACTTGAATTATATTATATCTAATTGGGAAAGGAATATAATTATGGGAGTTTATGAGGAGTTACAGGCGAGAGGCCTTATCGCTCAGGTAACCGATGAGAAAGAGATAAGAGAATTAGTTAATGCGGGTAAAGCGACTTTTTATATAGGATTCGATCCGACTGCAGACAGTCTTCATGTAGGACATTTCATGGCGCTCTGCCTTATGAAAAGACTTCAGATAGCAGGAAACAAGCCCATAGTTCTTGTCGGCGGCGGAACGGGAATGATCGGAGATCCTACGGGAAGAACCGATATGCGTCAGATGATGACGAAAGAAACTATAGAGCATAACTGTGAATGCTTCAGAAAGCAGATGAGTCGTTTCATTGATTTTTCCGAAGGCAAGGCTATTATGGTGAATAATGCCGATTGGCTTCTTGATCTGAATTATATTGAGCTTCTTCGTGATGTCGGCGCTCATTTCAGCGTTAACCGCATGCTTGCCGCAGAATGTTACAAGCAAAGAATGGAAAGAGGACTCAGCTTCCTTGAATTTAACTACATGATAATGCAGAGCTATGATTTCTATGTTCTTTATCAGAAGTACGGCTGCAATATGCAGTTCGGCGGCGACGATCAGTGGAGCAATATGCTTGGCGGAACGGAACTCATCCGCCGCAAGCTCGGAAAAGACGCTTATGCTATGACAATAAATCTCCTTCTCACCTCGGAAGGAAAGAAAATGGGAAAAACTCAGAGCGGTGCGCTTTGGCTTGACCCCGAAAAGACAAGCCCTTACGATTTCTACCAGTATTGGAGAAATGTTGACGATGCCGACGTTATCAAATGCATAAAGATGATAACGTTCCTTCCTCTCGAAGAGATCGCCGAGCTTGAAAAACTCGAGGGAGCCGAACTGAACAAAGCGAAGGAGATCCTCGCTTATGAAACAACGAAGCTTATTCACGGAGAAGAGGAAGCCGAAAAAGCGCAGCAGGCAGCAAGAGCGCTTTTCGCAGGCGGCAGCAATTCGGACAACATCCCAACGGCAGAGCTTTCCGATTCGGATTTCACGGACGGAAGGATCAATATTCTCGATCTTCTCGTGAAATCGGGTCTTGCACCCTCGAAGAGTGAAGCAAGACGCAACGTTCAGCAGGGCGGAGTTTCAGTTGACGGAGAAAAGGTAGCCGATGTAAATGCGGAATTTGAGTCGGCGCTGATCCGTGAAAAGGGCGATATTGTCGTAAAAAGAGGAAAGAAAGCTTTCAGACGTATCAGACTTGCATAAACTCTTGTATGTTTTATAACCTATAAAAAACGAAAGGAGGTCGGGTCATGAATAAAACAGGCAGAATGTCTGTTCCGAACGGTTTTCTTGCGCTGATCGTTGTTTTTATATTCATTGCAGGAATTGCGACCATGCTTGTTTCCGGGCATAATATAAGCTCAAAGCCGCCAACAAACAGTACACCTGTTCCCCGAAAAAATGACTCAACGGATATTTTAGCCGATATTGATTCGCGTGCGGTTTCACCGAATGCTTTCGAAGAGACGAACAATCTTCCCGACGGGTATCGTTTGATAACCGTTCTTAACGAGGATGTTTATAAAGGACCTCTTGTTTTGGTGAATTATGCTTACGAATCCAAGATCGACGGTGAGAACCTCGTGAATCTTTACGACAATGTTTCAAGCAGCGTCGGAGTTAAGGATAATGATATGTTCATCAATAATTCGGTTCTCGAACCGATAAATAACTTTTTTGACGGATTCAAATCGGTGAAGGGCAGCACAACGATACTGATCTCAAGTTCTTACAGAAGCAAGAACGATCAAGTCGAGATCTATGAAAATTCCGTCAAGGACACGGGCGCAAAGTCTACTGCGTACTATGTTGCGGTTCCGGGATACAGTGAACATCAGACGGGATATTGTTTCGACACCGCGGCAATAAATTACAACGGGGAAATGGTTGAGCTTGACGGCGAGGGAGATTTCAGCTGGCTGAGCGATAACTGCGCTGATTATGGTTTTATTTTGAGGTATCCTCAGTCCAAGACCAATATTACCGGAATCGGTTATGAATCGTGGCATTTCCGATATGTTGGAATTCCTCACTCGTATTTTATCAAGAAAAACAATATCTGTTTTGAAGAGTATATCATGGGTTTGAAAAAATATACCTTTGACGACGGCGGACTTCTCATCGACAACGGTGACAAAGGAAAATGGGTAGTTTTCTATGTTCCGAAGCTTGACGCTTTCAACAATACGGACATACCCGTACCCATAGATTCTGCAAAAACGCCTTATACCGTTTCGGGTAATAATATAGACGGTTTTATCGTAACAGTTGACGTAACAAATGATCCGTCGAATGCGCTGCTTTCGAAAGCGGCTGCCGATTGGAGTTATGATAATTCGGAAATTATCATCAAGGATTTTGTGGACTACGATCTTTTGAATGATGTTTCCGAAGAGGAAGACGATGATTCGGATTCCGATGACACAGAGCGCGGCGAACAGCGTGACAACAACGATGACTGGGAAGATGATTCTTTCTGGGACGAAAACGATGAAAGCCGCTTCGAATATGTGGACTACTATGATGAATATGACGGCAGCTACAGTGCCGGGGATTCTTCCGAAGCGTATAATCAGGACGGTGACAATACCTACTATCAGAATGATGATTACGCAGACGGGGAAGGCGATTATCAATAATTTGAAAATTAATTTATTTATCGTTTTGTAAGATGTGAAACAAAAAGGAGAACGGTTGCTGCCGCTCTCCTTTTTGTATATTATACTTTTTTATGTGTCGAGGGTGAAAAAAGATCCGATCTGAAAAATCCTTAAACTCTTTATCAACAGATCAATAATGCCAGTTACC
This sequence comes from uncultured Ruminococcus sp., assembly GCA_902773045.1. Taxonomy (GTDB): domain Bacteria; phylum Bacillota; class Clostridia; order Oscillospirales; family Acutalibacteraceae; genus RUG592. Next base: position 3,294 of record CACYDE010000008.1, read on the forward strand.
ACCCTTTATTTCACCGCCGTTGTCGCTTCTTCCGGGATCGTTTTCATTTCCGAGATTTCCGGTCAGATACATAATGACCGACAAAGCGGCGAGGGGAGCGGTTTCCGCTCTTAAAATACGGTTTCCGAGTGTTGCCGCGCGGCCTCCGTTTTCGATCAGAAGCGCTGCTTCGCTTTCTTCAAATCCGCCTTCGCTGCCTATGAAAAGCGATATTTCCGAGTTGTCGTCTTTGATAAGGTTTCCCAATGGTTCTCCGCCCATTTCATAGCAAATAATTGCGTTTGAACCGGCTATTGCAGCAGCCTGTGAAAAGGTCATAACTGATCTGACTGTGGGAATCATTCCTCTTCGTGACTGCATGGCGGCTTGCAGAGCTATCTTATTCCAGCGTTCAATTTTTTTTCTCATGGATTTTTCATCGGGTCTGGAGATGCATCTTGCCGTCAGAATCGGAACGATCTCGCCTGCGCCGAGTTCAACGGCTTTTTGAATGATAAGATCCATTTTATCTCCTTTAGTTAATGCCTGAAAAAGAGTGATCTTTCTGTCCGGTTCGTTTTTACATGGATAGGAATCTTTTACTCTCACTTCAACCGCACCCGGATCGATCGCTTCGATAATGCAGTCATACTGAACCTTGTCTTTGTCACAGACAGTAAGCTCTTCTCCTATTTTCATACGGAGTGATTTTGTGATATGCTGAGCGTCTTCTCCCGTTATGACGTGTACGGGGGAGGTTACGCTTTCGGAAAAAAACCAAGCCATGTGATCCACCTCACCGAAAATAAAAATATGTCGCCAAACGGCAACGGACAATATGTTCACAACCTTTATCCGTTAAGCAGCTTTTCGCTCGCTGTAGTTGTTTTATAAATAAGAACTTGTACTACTCAATTGTAAAACTTTCTGTTTTCAAATTGCAATAGACCCTTCCGCTTACGGCGCTAAATTTCAAAACGCAGTAGTCTGGATCGGTAACGCCGCCCTTATAAAACATAGTGTCTCCTTTGTGCCAAATCATATCTTTCGTCTTTTGGTCAGTCAACACTTCCATTTTGCCTTTCAACATAACACCCGTGTACTTAATCAAGCCTTTATGGTAGAAGTAAATACAGGCATTTGGATTATTTATATACTGTTTTACTCTCATTGAAGAAGTGTTTGTTGAAAAATAAAACTGACGTAACCCATCAATTTTTCTTGGTTTCAGCATTGCTTTTACATTCGGGAAACCCTCTTCATCAACAGAACAGATAAATGAAACTTTTTGTTTACTGATAAATTCTGCAACCTTTTTGTTATCCATAATCCACCCTAAAATTCCTTTTATAAACAGAATATTATAGGTCGGGTGCGTGAAGTATAACAAATCAAAAACTATCTTCACATATCACCCGTCGCCGCCCGGCGACAATTAAAATTGTTCCAGATCATATTTATCGGGATTGTTTTCAACTATATAATCCATGATCTCACGTTCTTTTCTTTTTTTGACGAATTCATTGAGCAGAAAAAATCTGACATACCTGTTTGCCGCCAGAAACGGAAGATTAAACATAACGACTAATATCCCCAAAATAAAGCCCATGTACGGAGCGTTAAACAGGAAAGCAAAAGGCAGGTACAAACAGTTTATTAATATGCACAGCTCGCTTCGGCAAGTGAATGTCAGGTAGTTTTTCAGCGTCAGGATATCCGCCTTTTCGATTTTCATTGAATTTATATTTTCTCTGTTGTATTTGATCGGAAGAAGCCCGTACCAAGCGTCGATATCAAAATTTTCGGCGTAAAATCGTCCTTTACGTTCGAATTTATATGCTCTGTAGGGAAATTTTCTGTAGTTAACGTGTTTTTTTCCGATGTGCTTTGAAATAATAAAAGAGAGAAAGCTCCACAAACAAACAATGAGTATGTTAATGATTATTGTCATTCCCACACTGCTGTCTTTTAACAACTTTCTCACCCCGATCCATTTTTATTGATATATAAAATATATCAAAAATTGTACCATATTTCAACATCAATATTGTAACCTTTTTACGTGATATTGTCGCGGTCGGGAGAACTATATTTCCTATAATTAACTGACAGTTAACAAAAAATATTTTCTTTTCTGATATCATTTTTAACAGAACCGAGTCGCCGAGCGGCGACGGGCAATACGTGAAGATAGTTTTTGAAATTCAGAACTTCATGCCCCCGACCGATAGTAATTTTGTTCATAAAAATCAAATTTTTTAAGGAGAGTTATAGATATGACGATTCAGGAAAAAACTGTTGAACTTCTGACAAAAAAACATCTTAAAGCCGCTTCGGCGGAAAGCTGCACGGGTGGTCTTATCTCGGCTATGATAACGGACGTTCCGGGCGCAAGTTCCGTTTTTGAGTGTGGAGTGTGTTCTTATTCGAATGAGATCAAGATCTCTGTTCTGGGAGTCGAAAGAGAAACGATAGAAAAATACACCGAGTTGAGCTTCCGGACAGCCGAAGAAATGGCTTTGGGGGTTCTGAGACTTTCCGGAGCCGATATAGCCGTCAGTACCACCGGAGTGGCGGGACCGTCCGGTGGAACCGAAGAAAATCCGGTGGGAACCGTATTTGTGGGGATCGCGTCAAAAAGAGGCGTCAGCTCGGAGAAAAAGAATTTTAACGAAGACGGCTGCGGCGATCGGGAGAAAATACGCCGACGCTGTGCGGAATATTGTCTTGAACGGATCTGCGAATGGATAAATAATAATTATTGAATGACAGAGAATAATAATAAAAACCGCCTCTCTCAAAACGATGAGGGGCGGTTGAACTGTCTTTAAAAGTATTTTTAAAATCCGTAGATTCTGTACATTGTCGATTGGTATTTGTCTTTTTCCGTTTCTTCGGAACAAAGAGCAAGAACCGAACCGTCGTCCATAGCAATGAGTTTGCTTATTCTTACAGGATTTTCGCTTCCGAAAAGTTTTGCGGTTTCACTGCTTTTTGTCTGAGCAATTTCGGTTCCGTCGGAATTCCAGACTGAAAGATTTCCCAAAGATGAAACCATCAGACCGCTGTCGGTTTCAGTCATCGAGTCGATTCCTTTTCCTTCGACTTTGTTGTCGGTTACGGCAAGCAGATCTCCTTCGTAATCATAAACTGCAACTCTCGTATTTTTTTCGTCGGAAGTTCCTCCGACAAGAACATGATTTCCTACGAATTCGATGTCCGAGACCGAATCGAAAACACTGTCGGTGACTTCGGTTTCATCTGCATTTTCAATGAAGATATCGCTGTCGTCTTCCGAACGAAATTTAGTAATTTCTTTTTCTCCGTTAAAAAAACTGAGTCCGTAATCCATAACTTTCGAGAGAGCAAGATATCCTGTCTCATCGAGTTCGGTGACTGTTCCGTCATCATTCAGCTGTGCAATATTAAAGATATCATTACTAAGATAGATCTGCCCGTAAGGATCTGCGTCGATTTTTTTGTAATTTGAATCGAGTCGTATAGTGTTGATCTTTTCAGCGCCCGAATCCGAAAGCGTATACACTGTGACGGATCTGTTGTTGAGAACATATAAGCTGTCTCCCGAAAGGACGCAGTCGAGGGAATCACGGTCGGTTATTTTCAGCGGATTGTCAACCGAAACTTTTTCCGCGCTTAGTGTGTATCCTCCGAGGTCTATTGAAGACGGGGAGATATTATCTTCTTCCTCTTCGGGTTCATCCGCTCCTTCGGTGTTTGTGTCGCTTGTTTCTTCCATATCCGCCGAAGCTAATTCTTTCTTGTCATCATCCGTTATTATTGCTTCGTCCGTATCTCTCGGTGAGTCCGATGTTTTTTCCTTATCGGAATCGAAAATCGAGTCGGTGTCGGAGAAAACGGCTGAGTCTGTATCGCTGCGCTTTTTTGCTTCGGTTGTATTTCCGTTGGACGCAGACTGACATCCGACAAGCGAAAGAATTATTGATAGGGAAATGATTGAAAATATAATTTTCCTTTTCATAGAAATCCTCCTGTTGATTTTATACTAATATTCGATTAAAACTTTTAAAAGATTTTCGAGGATAATTTTTGCAAGACAAGGAAGAGCCGGCAGGCATGCTGTCGTTTGTCTTGCGGTGATGACGCAGTATTGCAGAAATTAGACCGAAAAGATTTAAAGTGTTTTATTGAATTTTTAGTATTATGTTTCTGTGTGATATTGTTTACAGGAAACGATAATTTTATTCTTATGTCAAAAAAAGGAAGAACATGTACAGACAAAGTTTACGTAACCTGACTCACTGCGGCGCTGTATTAAACGAATAAAATTCAAAGGGCAGAGATCACGCCCTGCCCTTTGAGGTTTATATTATGTTATTATGAGATTCGGGAACAGACTCAGAAGAAATCCGTAGACCACACCGGCTATTGTTCCATAGACTATGACAGGACCGGCGATAACAAACATCTTAGCTCCAAGTCCGGTGATATATCCTTCCGATTTGAATTCTATTGCCGGAGCTGCAACCGAGTTCGCGAAGCCGGTGATCGGAACAAGTGTTCCTGCGCCTGCATGTTTGGCGATTTTTTCGTAGACGTCAAGTGCGGTAAGCGTTACTCCGATAAAAATCAGAGTAATTGAAGTCCATGTTCTTGCGTTTTGTTCAGACGCGCCCAGATATGTGTAGAGCATGGTGAAGCACTGCCCGATCATACAGATAAAACCGCCTACGAAAAATGCCCACAAACAGTTTCCGAGAAGCTTGCTGTTGGGCGATTTTTCTTCGGTAAGCTTTGAATATTCATTTTGAGAAATTTCCATATTTACCTCGCTTTAAAATTTTGTGATTTTATTCACAAATATTATTACCTTATGTTCCGATAATATACAGAAATGTTCTGTTTGTTTTTGCCATACCGCACAACGGAATTGACAATTTTTCGAAGTATTTAAAACAAATTGTAAAATTAAAAAAATTGTCGTTTTTATGCTTTATTTTGTAATAAATTTGATGTATAATAGATTTCGGTAATATGGAATTTCAAGAGGTGTTCGAGTGGAGATTTATTTGGATAACAGCGCTACGACCCGGATCTGTGAAAAGGCTTCGGGGAAGATGGTTCATGTCATAAACAAAATTTACGGAAATCCCTCGTCACTTCATTCGAAAGGACTTGAAGCGGAACACGAGATCACTCATGCAAGGAAGGCTGTTTCCGAGGTTCTGGGTGTTTCTCCGGCGGAGATATATTTCACAAGCGGCGGAACCGAAGCGAACAATCTTGCTGTTTTCGGCGCGGCGAGAGCGAAAAAAAGACTCGGGAACAAGATCGTGACGACTGCCGCAGAGCATTCATCGGTTTTTGAAAGCTGTAAAGCTCTTGAAGCGGAAGGCTTTGAGATAGAATATATTTCGCCTGATGAAGACGGTAATATTTCACCGGAAAAATTTTCCGATGCCATAGATGAAAAAACTATCCTTGTTTCCGTCATGATGGTCAACAACGAAACCGGCGCTGTTTTTCCCGCTGAAAAAATAAAAGGTATTATTCAAAAAAACAGCTCACCGGCGCTTTTTCATTGTGACGCGGTTCAGGCGTTCGGAAAGATCCCGGTGAAGCCATACAAACTCGGCTGCGATCTTCTCACGGTTTCTTCTCACAAGATCCACGGACCGAAGGGTTCAGGCGCGCTTTTCGTGAAAAAGGGAACTCACATCAAGCCTATCCTTTACGGCGGCGAACAGGAGAAAAAGATCAGACCGGGAACGGAAGCGCTCCCTTTGATATGCGGCTTCGGTGCGGCTGCGGAGGATATCGGAATCATCGCGAAGAATCTTAGCGAGGTTTCAAAGCTTCGGGATCACGCGGTTTCAAGGCTGAGTAATATCGAGGGGATAACGTTTAATTCTCCGCAGGATTCGCTTCCGTATATTATAAATATTTCGGCGCTTGGGATCAGAAGCGAAACCATGCTTCATTTTCTCGAGAAGAAGGATATATATATATCCAGCGGTTCGGCGTGTTCAAAAGGAAAAAAGAGTCATGTCCTTTCGGCTATGGGACTTTCAAGCGGCAGGATAGATTCTGCGCTCAGGATAAGCTTCTCGAAATATTCAACAAAAGAAGAAATAGATATTCTCGCCGACGCGCTTAAAGAAGGTCTTGAAACGCTCGTTCGGGCGAGAAGTTAATATATATTGCAGCTGACGGTAAGGAAAAGAAAGTATGAAAGAGATAATTCTTGTTAAGGTCGGTGAGATCGCGCTCAAAGGATTGAACAGAAAAAACTTTGAGGATATGCTCATCAAAAATATAAAAAGAAAAATTCATAAGCTCGGAAGATTTGATATAGTTTCGGCACAGTCAACGATCAGAATAACCCCTCTTGATGATTTTACGGATATGGACGAGGTTGCAGAAAAGCTTTCCAAGGTTTTCGGTATCGTTGCTTTTTCGAGAGCGTGTGTTGCCGAAAAGGATATGGAAAAAATAAAGGAATCGGCAGCGGAATATTTAGAGCCGATATTCAGTGAAAATATCTCGTTTAAGGTCGAATCAAAGCGTTCGGATAAAAAATTCCCGTACGGATCGCCGGAGATCTCGAAAATGGTCGGAGGTTTTCTTGCGGACAGATTTCCCAATGTGACGGTTGACGTTCACGATCCCGATGTTGTTGTCACTGTTGAAATCAGAGATTTCGGGGCGTATGTTCATGCGAAGGTCGAAGAGGGAGCAGGCGGACTTCCCGTTTCCTGCGGCGGAAAAGCAGCTATCCTAATCAGCGGAGGTATCGACAGCCCCGTTGCGGCATATATGATGGCAAAAAGAGGTTTGGAGCTTTCTGCGGTCCATTTTGCAAGTCCGCCGTATACAAGCGACAGAGCGGAAGAGAAAGTCAGTGACCTTTTGGAAATTGTTTCCGATTATGCGGGGAAAATGAATATGTATACCGTTCCGTTTACGAAGATCCAGGAAGAGATACAAAAAAATTGTCCCGAAGAGCTTTTCACGATCATCATGCGCAGAATGATGATGAAAATATCAGACAGGATAGCGCGCAGGGTCGGCTGTCAGGCGCTGATCACAGGCGAAAGTCTGGGTCAGGTCGCAAGTCAGACCATCGGCGCGATAGCGTGTACGGACGAAGCGTCAACACTGCCCGTTTTCAGACCGCTGATAGGAATGGATAAGAAAGATATCATAGATATTTCTCAGAAGATAAACACCTTTGAAACATCGTGTCTGCCTTATGAAGACTGCTGTACGGTCTTCACTCCGCGTCACCCGAAAACGAAGCCCGATCCCGAGCGCGTTCGGAATGCCGAGGCAAAGATCGACTGGGAGGATATGATAAACGAAGCAGTCGAAAACGTTAAACTCACGAGAATCGGAGAAAATCTTTACTGATTTTTTATTTATAGATTGTTAACCGATTGTTCTTTCTATGTTAAGACAAGTTCAATACGCGGTTAAAATTTTTTGGTTAGTATAATTATGGTCGGCTGTTGTCCTCAAAGATACACGGATAACGCTGATAATGTGGTTTACTGCCGGAATTTTCAAATGAATAAAGAAAGGAATAAAACGGGCGGCGCTGAAAACTCTTGAAGCCTGTCGGGAACATCTCCTAACGACGCCGGCATTTCAGAACAGCCCAAAGGAGGTTTATTGTAATTGAAAGCGGAAATTTATTCTGTTACAGATAAGTCTTTCAACCCTAAGTCACTCGACAAGAAAATGAATTCGGTGACAAATCGACTCAGAGAAGCCGATATAGAGATCCTTTACAAAACCGATCTTGAATCGGATAAGATAAAACTTCTTGAAGCTCTCCGCCAAAGCTATGCAACGGACGAAGGGATACAGCTTATAATCATTGCCAATGCGCTTGACGCAACGGCTGACTGCGATACAATACAGCTTTTTAAGAAATTATGTCCCAAACACACCGAAAATTCCGATTTTGACGAAGATTCGGATGATGAAAATATCTCTCAATATAAAAGCAAGGGCGACTTGGAAAATCTTGCTACGGAATATGAACTTGACGCCAAAGATATAAAAAAAGCAGCGTCAAAAAAGAAAAAGGCCTCAAAACCGGAGCCGTCGCCGTCCTCAAAAGTCGTGAATGAGATCTGGTCGACGGGAGATCTCGGAAAGGGCTATGAAGGCTGTTTTATGTTGTATGACAACAAGCTCGTTCTCGCGCTTCCCAAAGAGTCGCTGACGAAGGTCTCAACAGCCGAAATGATAATTTCAGGTGCGAAAAAGGCGACCTCCGCCAAAGGAATTACAACCGGCAATCTGATATCGGGAAAGGTCACCGACCATTTCGACTATTATTCCATAGCTCAGGAGGATTACAAGTCCAAAAAGAAAAACGGTTTTGCTGCAAACTTTTTCCCTCAAAAAGGCGACAAGCCTCTTGAGGTCGTGAGGAAAGTTGTTCTCATGATCGCTTCGGTGACGTTTATTATTACCGCAGTGATATTGTGTAAGCTTCTTTTCGTCGAACCGGCTCAGGTCGAAAAGAATTACGAAGAACTTCGTGAGATTGTTCATAACGTCAGAGTCAACAGCGACACGGAAAAGGCTGACACAGACGCGGAAGAAGAGGAAGAACTGGATCGTTTCGCACGTCTCAAAGCGATCAATCCCGAAATTGTCGGCTGGCTGTATATTCCGAACACAACCTACATTGACTATCCTGTTCTTGAGCATATAGGCGACGGACCTTATTCTCAGTATTATCTTCACCGCGACTATAAGGGCAACGGTTCGAGCTATGGTTCGGTGTTTGTTGATTATCGTTGTGAACACAGTGTTCAGTCAAAGAACGTTATTCTTCACGGTCATAATATGGACAACGGAATGGTTTTCCATCAGCTGCTGAGTTATGCAAACCTCGGGTTTTATCAGAGCGCGCCCGTGATACAGTTTGACACACCCGACTATGACGCCGACTGGAAGATAATTTCTATCTTTAAGACAAATACTCTCGGAATACACGGCGATTTCTTTGATTATCTTCGCGGTGAATTCGACAACGAAACCGACTTCATGGATTTTGTTTATAATATTATGGAGCGTTCCCTCATTGATACAGGCGTTACCGTGAATGAGGACGATCAGCTTCTCACGCTTTCTACATGTTCTTATGAACTGACAAACTTCAGAACCGTTGTTGTTGCGAGAAGAGTGAGGAAAGGCGAGGATTCAAAAGTCGACGTCTCGAAAGCGGCGATCAACCCCGACGCAGTGTGGCCGCAGGGATACTACGCTAAAAACGGAGGTCAGCGCAAGGAACTGACAGATTTCAAAACTGCATGTCTCGGCGGTGAAACTCCTTGGTATGACGGAGATTACAAGATCGATAAACACGACATCAGAAAGAAAGACTCCGACGAAGAGGAAAAGAAGCGTAAGGAAGAAGAAGAACGCTTAGAGAGCGAAAGACTTGAAAGCGAACGTCTTGAGAGCGAGAGACTTGAAGAGGAACGCCTGGAAAGTGAAAGACTTGAAAGCGAACGTCTTGAGAGCGAAAAAGCCGAAAGCGAAAAGGTCGAAAAAGAGAAGAAAGAGAAAGAAAAGGCAGAAAGCGAGAAGGCTGAGAGCGAAAGACTTGAAAGCGAACGTCTTGAAAGTGAACGGATCGAGAGCGAGCGGATCGAAAGCGAACGCATTGAGAGTGAACGGATCGAGAGCGAGCGGATCGAAAGCGAACGCATTGAGAGTGAGCGGATCGAGAGTGAACGGATCGAAAGCGAACGGATCGAAAGCGAAAGACTTGAAAGCGAGCGGAATGCTTCGGAAAATCAGGAAGAAAGTCAACCCGACGATCCTAATGTTGACGGCGGATAACAGAGCCGGAACGCTTATTTATAATGTTAATAAGGGAACGTTTGAAGCGTTCCCTTTTCCTTTGGCGGAGATGATAAAATGAATTGCAGTGTTATTTATTACATAGCGTATAAAACAGGTTACATTCAAAGGAACCTTAACAAAAAATTCCGAACGGTCCCCGATATTGTTATCACATCCACGACTGCTGCAGTTTCGGAATTCGATCTGAGCCTACAGTTTAAAAATTCTCTCGAAACAACCGATCTGATTTTTGTGATAGGCGGTCTTTCTGCGGCGGAAAACAGAAATGTCATGACTGTTCTTTCCGATTATTTCAGCGATAAAGAGATGGAAGTAACCTTTAACAAAAAGGTTATGAATCCGTTGGGAGGGAAGGACGGCTATCTCATAAGAAGCCGTGAAAAATATATTGTCGTTCTTCCCGATGAACCCGAAGAAATTGATAAGATGATCGGAAGCGAGCTGATGAAAAATATAGACGTCAGCCCCGATACGTCAATAGACATGCCGGAGCCTGTCAGGACCCATTCGATAGTTTTTGCGCCCGAACCCGACAATTCTCTCGATCGTCTGAAATCAAGGCGAACGAATATTATAGCCAAGATCTGTATTGCTTCGGGGATAATAATTATACTTGCCACTGCGGCATGGGTCGTTTATTTAAATGTAGCGACGTGATAGATCTTTATAACCGACGCCGTTTTGAAAGGAATAATAAATTTTTCTTTCAAAACGGTATTTTTATGTGGAAATTTGTCTGTATTTATGCTATAATCAGTAAGAATGGATTATAGGCAAGTTGATAAAGATTCGGAATTTATAGCTGCGGACTTGTCTGCGGGTTCATTTGATATCAGTATAATATACGGCATATTGTTTTGACGGTATGCTTCGTAGAAATAAAGGAGGAAACTGTGCTATGCTTTCACCGGCACAAATTGCCGACAAGTACGTAACCGTCGGCAAAACAAAAGCAAACCTGCCAGCTGTAAAAATGTTTGTTCTTGCGCTCTTTGCGGGTTTTTTCATTGCGATCGCGGGTGCTTCCGCAACCATCGCTTCATGTATGGCGGACAACCCCTCGGTTTCGAGGCTTATTAATTCGCTTATCTTCCCGGCAGGTCTTGTGATGGTGGTTCTTGCCGGAAGCGAACTTTTCACCGGAAACTGTCTGATTGTGATATCTGTTCTCAAAAAGGAGATCAGTATGCTGAAGTATCTGAAATGTTTGCTGATAGTTTACATAGGCAATCTTCTCGGGTCTGTTCTAATGGCATTCCTTTTCGTTTACGGTCATACGCCCGATCTTTACGGCGGAAAGCTTGCGGAGGTTCTTGTCAGCACCGCTTCCGCAAAAACCTCACTTGGTTTTTCAGATGCTTTTATCAGAGGTATACTTTGTAATTTTCTTGTATGTATTGCAGTGTGGATAACGATAGGCGCGTCCAACGGTGTGGATAAGGTGATCGGTCTTTATCCTCCTATTTTTGTTTTTGTTCTCGGAGGATATGAACACTGCGTGGCAAATATGTTTTATATTCCTGCCGGTATATTTGCGGCTTCGGAGTACAGTCTTGCTTCCGACGGTCTTAACTGGGGATCGTTTTTCATAAAAAATCTTCTTCCGGTAACGCTCGGCAATATAATCGGAGGAGCCGTTCTCGTTGCGTGCGGATATTGGTTCGCTTATCTCACGAAAAACAAGGACGACAAGAAAAAAACAAAATGATTTATTTTTAAGAAAAAAAACTATCGGCAGATTTTTCAGCCGATAGTTTTTTATCATTATTATTATTATGTTGTTTTTATTTTACAAGCGTTACATCAAGGACCACAGGATTGTGATCGCTGTATTTGAACTGAGTGTCAATTGTCTTTGTTGAATTAACGATGGTGTTGGGAGAGCAGATGAATCCATCGAGAACATAAAGCTGTGTGTTAAGACTTTTCGGATCGTATGGCTCGTTGAGAAGTCTTGAAGAGGGAACGGAGTCATCAGTGCAGTATTTCCATGTTTCGATCAGATTTTTCTTCGAGATTTCCGCGGGGATAAAATGATCGGTGATATTGATGGGATATTTGTTTTTGTTGACCGAGGGAAGAATGCTGTTGAAATCACCCCCGGCAATGACGTAGTTTCCTTTTGCAAATTCAAGCTTCATTAACTCACACAGCTCGTTGTACTGAGCCTCTTTTCCTTCGCCCGAGTCGTAGGCGTCAAGGTGAACGTTGATGAGGACAAGTTCCTTTGTACTGTTTTCAACCGGAATTCTCTCAACAAGAAGACAGCGTTTGATCTGACATGTGCTGACAGGCCACGTAAATCCGTTGGTGAGAGAGACTCTTTCCGCTGACGATGTTGGAAGCTTGCTGACGGTGAAAATGCCCGCATTGATTTTGCCGATGTTATCATCGACCGGGTAGGGAATATATTTGCAAAGGAAATTTGTCGCAAATGCAATATTGCTTTGTGGGAAACTCAGCGAGATCAGATTTGCTTCATCAATTTCATAGGAACGTTTGGACTCAATGTCGACTTCCTGAAAGAAATTAACGTCGGCGTCCTGTTCAAGAACAGTGTTAATGATCCCTTCTATGTTCGCCGTTATATTGTCGGCGCTTTCCGTTGTAACCGTACTTCCTCCGTCCATGAAGAAATCGTGAAGATCATCGTTTGCTCCATAACCTATATTGTATGTAAGGAGCGTAATGCTGTCGCCGGGAGCGATATTTTTTGTCGAACCGCCGTAAATATCTATTTTTTCACGATCGGCTGGAGCGTATTCATTTACTGTAAGATATACAAGTCCTGCTGCTGCAAGCGCCGCGACAAGAAGAACAAGCACCAAAAGTGTGATAAAAAAAGCTTTTATAAATTTTTTCATTTGCAGTTTCCTTTCGTCTGTAACTTTTTTGTACCAATATTGATTATACAATAAACATTAAGGTGATTGCAATGTTTTTTTGACAGCAGTTAATTTTAATTATTCCCGGGGTCTGTTACGGGATTATTTTTTATACCGGTTTCTGATTAAAAGCTTTAAGGCAACACCGCACAAAGACCGTTTAACAACTTTGCACCGAATCTGCTTGATCTTTTTCCGTCAGAGTACACAAAACCTCCTTGAAATACGCCTGAAGGAAGTGCCCTTGGGGTACGTCAGCTATGCATAAGTTCCGCTTGCCAATCGGTCTTCGCCGTAGGCTTGCCCTCTTGGAGCGTCA
>CACYDE010000009.1 GCA_902773045.1 uncultured Ruminococcus sp.
GCCGAAGATGCGCAGTAGATTTTTATCAAGAGAGTGCATAAAACTACCGCAGGAATACAAACGTATTTCAAGGTGGTTTTGTGTACTATGATGGAAAAAGATCAAGCAGATTCGGTGCAAAGTGCCAGCAGCACACCAAGAAGTCAAGCCGTAAGGCGCAGGCTGATTGGATTGTGCTGCAAATGCCCTTGGGGTACCGTCAGGCGATCTTTGTGCGGTGTTGCCTTAAATATTATAATACATTTCACGGAAAAATTCTATAGTCTTACGTCAGGTAAACAAAAATTTACAATTTTTTCACTTAAGGCAATACAGCACAGGAACAATTTCAGATGTCGGCGGACAGTTCTGTCAAGGAAGTTTTTCCGCCTTTATAAAATGTTTATGATCTCGCCCAGTTCAAATGAATATATAACACACTCCGAAACAATCTTCCCGGTTATTTGTTCAACGGCGAGCTTATAAAGTCCGAGCTGAGGAGAATACTTCTCTTTCAGATCTTCGATATTTTTCACCCTGTCGGTTTTATAGTCGACGATCACGATCTTTCCGTTCTCCTCGAAAAGGCAGTCCACAGCGCCCTGTAATATTATAGGCTCTTCACTGTAAGGAAATTCAAGCGTTTTATCCGCAACACCTGCCGGAATCTCAACAGTAAAGCGATACTCTCTTTCGATCATTTCCGCATTGAGCATTCTCTTAACCAAGTCCGAACCTACAAAATCACAAACGGTCTGTCTGTTGAGAGAGTCCGCCTGGATCTTTGAAAGAAAGCCGTGTTCACAGAGTCTTTCTATCTCGTTTTCAACAGAAGATCCGGCATTTTTAAAGTCACAGTATTGAGCAAAAGCGTGAGTTGCCGTTCCTTTTTGAGCCGCAGTGAGTCCGCCCTTGTTCATGAACGCCGGAACGCTTGACGCCGCAAATTCAAGACCGATCTCCTTCTCCGCAAGCGAAGACGCCGAAACCTTTACAGGAATATTGGTCATTTCAGCATACCGATACTTCAAAGACAGTCTTTCCTCAATGATCTTTCTGTACTCCGCCTTTGCAGCTTCAGCGATAGCTTCAACGTCTTCCGCAGAAACAATATCATCTTCAGGCTCGGAAGCGGGCAGTTCTTCATCAATTTCCGTAATGTTTTCAATAATATTTACATCCCAATCATACGCAAAACCCTCGTAAACGCTCCCGGTATAACCTCCTGTTTTCCTCAGCGCAATGCCGCTCTTATGAACCAGAAGACAATCAATTATCCAATCGCTCATACTGGAAGCGGAGCTTACTGTGTAGGGAGAGACAGATTTATCAAAGGAAAGTTTTTTCGCAACGCCCTCAACGTATTTTCCTATCCCCTTTTTGCTCGAAACAAGGACAAGCCTTTCCTTTGCCCTTGTCATCGCAACGTAAAGCACCCTCAATTCCTCGGACATTTCGTTTCTTTTTATCTCAAGCGACACGGCTTCCCGAGGCATGGTAGTGTAGCGGCACAATAATTTATCGTCCTTGCGTCTGACTCCAAGACCCAGCTCGTTGTGAAGAAGAACCTCGTTACTTGTATCCGTGTTAAACCGTCTGCTTAGACCTGCTATCACGCAAATCGGAAACTCGAGTCCTTTGGATTTATGTATTGTCATTATCCGGACCGCGTCGGTCATCTTATCCGATTTTCTTTCGGCAGCTTTCAGATCACAGCCGTTTTCGCAAAGTCTGTCGATAAATCTAACGAACCCGTTAATTCCCCTGTAGCCTGAATTTTCATAGCTTTTCGCGTAATGCAGAAGAAGCTTCAGATTCTTTTTTGCGAAATCTCCGTCCTCAGCCGACGAAACGATCTCGGGATATGAAGTCTCCGCATAGATCTTATTTATCAGCGTATCGGTTGTGACATTCGCGGATATTCTTCTGAGTTCCGACAATTTCTCCGTGAAAGCAGCAGTCTTTTTATTTCCGTCATTATTTTCCCGCAGGAGCATCGAATAAACGCTTCCGTCGGGATATTTAGCTCTCAGTCCGGCAAGTTCATCGGCAGTAAATCCGAAGATCGGACTCAATAGAACCGCCGTGAGCGGAATGTCAAGAACCGGATTGTCAATTATTCTCAGAAGAGAAAGCATAATACGGATCTCCTGACGTGAAAAGAAGCTGTCGCTCGTTTCGCTGACCGCAGGGATCCCCATTTTCAAAAGCTCTTCGACAAAAACAGAAGCATGACCTTTGACGCCTCTCATCAGGATACAGAAATCTCCGAACGTGGGCTTCCTCTTCCCTTCCTTCGACGTTATTTCCTGCTCCGCGATCATTTTATAGATCAATCTTCCGATATATCTTGCCTCCTCAATATCCCCGTCCCGGGTTTCGGAATTATCAAGCTCCAGAAGATGGAACGAAACCGCGTTTTCCTTATCCTCATCATACGCCGCACCGGCTCTTAACGCTTCCTCCTCCGTGTAGTCTATGTCACCCACGCTTTCGGACATCAGGTTTTTGAAGACAAAGTTGACTCCCTCGGTAACGCCTGCCCTGCTGCGGAAGTTCATGTCGAGAATGATTTTTGCGGGGTATTTTTCCTTCTTCGGGTCATAAGGAGTGTAATCATTTTTCCGTCCGATAAATATCTCCGGCATTGCCTGTCGAAATCTGTAGATGCTTTGCTTTACATCGCCGACTACGAACAGCTTGCGGTCATTATCGCTTACAGCTTTAAAAATTGTGTCCTGTATCGTGTTGGCATCCTGATATTCATCAACCATAACATAATCATAACGGGAAGAAACTTCTCGGGCTATATCCGTAAATACGATCCCGTTTTCTTTTTTCTCGGCGAGAAGTTTTAATGTCCAGTGCTCCAGATCCGAAAAATCGGCGAGCGATCTCTCTGTTTTAAGCCGGGAATATTCCTCGCCGAAAAGGAGCATTACTTCAAAAAGACCCGAAACGACCGGAGCAAGATCGGAGATATCGTCCATGCACTGCTCGTTGTTCCTGATGAATAAATTGCGAAGCTCGCCGACCGCGTCTTTCACGATCTTCCGATAGCCGGAAACGGCATTTTTCACTTCGTTGTCCGCATACCCCTTTGGCGTTGCAAGTCTGCCGGGGGAGTATGTTCCGAGAATATGGACGATATCGTTCCAGCCGCCGCTTTCAAGCCGCTTTACAAGCAGATCGATAAAATCTCTGTCGGTTCTTATCTCATCTCCGAATTTTGAACTGTTGAGCTTTTCTTCCGATTCAAGAAACTTCAGACTTTCGGCATTTATATTTCTCATGAAAGCCGCGGTCATTTTTGAATATTCGATGATAGTTTTTCCCCATTCGGTTTGGTCTGCGCTTTTTGTAACGTCATACATCGCCGCTTTTTCGCTGATCCAGCTTTCGGGGAACGGGTGAGATCTCAAAAACTCATACAATCTTAACACTATACTCTGCAATATCGTATCGTCACGGACGCTGGAAAAAACCTCGACGGTGTTTTCAAATTTATCGTCTTTTTCGCTGTATTTTCTTTCAAGGACATTCTGCATTGCCGCATTTTTTATAACGGAAAGCTCCTCTTCCTCGGCAATTCTGAAATCCGACGGTATATCGAGCTTATTGAAATACTCTCTCGCAAGATCGCTGCAGAAGCTGTGAATAGTGCTGATCTGCGCTCTTGAGAGAAGAAGCTGCTGACGGTGAAGATTTTCGTTGAGCGGATCGTTTTTCAAAAGCTCTTCGAGTCTTGCGGCGATCCTGTCTTTCATCTCACCTGCCGCTGCCCGAGTGTATGTCACAACAAGGAATCTGTCCGCGTCGACCGGATCGTTTCTGTCTGTTATCAGATCTATGACGCGTTCAACGAGAACTGCCGTTTTTCCGGAGCCTGCCGCTGCCGAAACGAGAACCGCACCTTTTCGCGCATTGATAGCATTAAGCTGATTGTCCGTCCATCTTACATCACTCATTATTTCTCCTCCTTTCTCTCGAATTCCTTTTCGATCATATCAATTACCTCTTCCTTATCAAAGTTCACTACTCTGTTTTTTTCATCGCCGGGCAAGTGACCGCAAACAGCATTATAAACACAATATTTACATGCGTCATAGTTACATCCCTCCGACGGCACGGCAGCTATATCTCCCTCGTCAAGAGAAAGACTCATTTCCTTTATCTTTTGCTCTGCTTTGTCGAATATCATATTGAGCTGGCTGTTCGAGATCACAGAATTACTGCACCCTTTTTTAATGCTGTTCTGCTTATCCAGAGATACGGGGATATACTTTCCCGAAAGCTGTTCTTCCATTCCCCGAAGAACCTGAAGCTCATCAAGAACGATTCCGTTCATACGAAGCTTTTTGTCATGCTCTTTTTTGATCTCGTCATAATCGGCATACGGTTCAACATTCACAGATGTCACCGTTGATGGCATATACAAAACGCCGCTCGGATGGATATCGTCTCCATATCGCTCTTTTCCGTTTTTCACAATGGCGGAAAGGTAAATTATCATCTGCATATTAAGTCCGTAAAGGACGTCGGAAAGCCGAAACTCCTTCTTTCCCGTTTTGTAGTCGATAATTCTCAGGTAGCTTGCCTTTTCGGTTTTCATAACGTCAACACGGTCAACGCTTCCTCTGACGCGAACGTTGTTTCCGCTGTCATCCGTTATCGTGTATGCTTTAATTCCTTTTTCGGGATCGCCGACCGAAAGTTCTGTGTCAACAGGCTTGAATTCGGACTGGGAAAGCTCCTCGGACAGATGATCCATCAATGCCTGTGTACTCTTTTTCAGACGATAGTAAAGATATTTGAAGCGGTCGCTTTTATCGTTTTCACCGCCAAGAAATTCGGCGATATAATTTTTCAGGTAACGGTCAAGAAAAGCTTCAAGCTCATCATCGGAGAAGCGTACATAATCGTTTCGTTTATATTCTTCAATGATATTTTCAAGAAGATAATGCACAAGATTTCCGAATTCAACCGCACCCATCTCTGCCTTTTTTCTCTCCTTAAGTCTGAGTCCGTAAGTACAAAAATACTGAAATCGGCACATATAAAACCGTTCGATCTGAGAAGCTGAAAAATTTTTATCCCGACCGAAAAGAAGCGACGCGGCTTTTCGGTTTTCAAGCTTCATGGCTTTTTTCTTTATAACATTATCTACAGCAGAAAGACGATCCGAATATTCGGGTTTATCACTGAAATATTCTTTAAGAGCAAGACTCAGCGGATCGTTTTTTCTGAATCCGGCGGCGCATTTTTCGAACGCTGTTTTCTCACTCCTGATACGTTCAATATCGGGGATATGAGATATCACCTCTGTTTTTGTGGAGGGAATAATTCTGAATATCTCCGAAACTATTGACGAAGGCTTCAAAACGCCGCCGCTGAGATCTCCGGTCGGATAGGTCACGAAAAGCTTATCCGATGGAGCCGAAAGCGCATTGTAAACAAGGAACTTTTCCTGCAAAAAAAGCTCCGCAACAGCGTCATAAACAGGAAGCTCCATACTGATAAGGCTTCTTCTTTCGGCGTCGTTGAAAACTCCTCCCGCAACGGGATCGTGAGGAAATTCACCGCTGACGGCGCCGATGACGAAAACGGCATACGGAGACGAAAATCGAATGCTGTCCGCCGTTCCGACAATGACCTGATCGAGCGTCTGAGGAATATCCGAAATCTCATAAGATCGGATAAACATTTTCATCAGTTCATAATATCTTCTCACGGTGATCGGCCTCTCGCCGATCGCGAGGTACAGCTTATTGAGCATATCCGTAAGAAAATCCCAAAGACGCGTTTCTTCGCCTGAGTACTTCTCGTATCCTTTGACAGCGGAATCACGTTTTATAAATTTCGGAACATCAAAATCCTTCATCAGCTCATAAACCGCCGCCGAGATTTTCAGAGAATCGGCGCATTCCAGTTTTTCAACAAAACTCAAAACAGGTTTCATCAGCTTTTCTCGCGCTTCGTTTATTTGACGCAGTCTTTCCGAAGCTTCGCCCGTAAATCTGTCGCTGTAGCCGTCAGGGTTAAGCAAAAACGGCTGAGAAAATGCTTTTCCGTTAAGACTCCATGTATAAACGTAATTTTCAAGCAGCGCAGTTTCATAATCGTTCAGTCCCGTCAATCCGCTTTTTGCGATCATCAAAAGCTTTTCACTGTCGCCGCGATCGAGAGCATACTCAAAAGCGGACAAAACAAGGCGCATTAACGGTTTATTGTCGATAGGGTCGGGACGCGACATAAAGAACGGGATATTGAAACTTTCAAAGACGGTATCAAGTATTCCTCTGTAAGGATCACTTTTTCTGCACACAACCGCTATATCCTTAAAACGGCACTCACCGCTCAGCGCAAGCTCCGTTATCTTTTCCGCGGCATATTCGCACTCTTCAAAAATATCGCTCGCTATTCCCACCGTAATATTTTCCGTTTTCTCTGCCGAAAGAATACCGCTTTTTTCGTCCGCCGCGTTGGCAGCATTCCCGATCCTGTAAAGACATCTTTCGATAAGATCCAACTCATCGTTTTTTGTTCTGTGATTTTCATTGAGATTTATCGGAGAAGCAACGGGCAGTCCAAGACGCCTGGCGCTTTGAATAATTCTTTTTTTCGTTCTCTGAACGGTGAAAAAAAGCTCCTCGTCTTTTGTTCCGTCCATGCACAAAGTTATGTAAAAATCAGCCGCCTGCTCCATAATAAGATCAAGTATTCTCTGTTCCTGAGCAGTGAAGCCGCTGAAATCATCGACCGCAACCGTATACCCCTCAAAGAATCTTACTTCTTTCAGACGTTTTTCAAGTCTTGCGTTATTGTCCAGTGGATCAATATAACTTTTCTCTATATGCGCATTATAAACATCCGTCACCAAAGCGACCTCGGAAAGCTTTTTTGAAAGCTCCGTACCCTTTGACATCTCAGCCTTTTCTCTGAGATCATCGGTTGAGATACCGCATGTTTTAAACTCCTTCACGGCATTCAGCATCAGATCCGTCAGCTGAGGTTTCATCGCCTGTTTTTCATAGACCTCAAGATGGTCGGCGCAGTCTTCGAGCGCAAGCGACATCAAAACCTTTCTGACTCCGTCGTCGATCGGAGTTCCGGGGATATTCCCCGTTTCCCTCATAACCATATCATACAGCCTTGTAAATGACATAACGCTGATATTTCTCGAAACACCCGGTCCGAGCTGTTTCAAAAACATTTTTTCACTTTCAAACGAACTTTGTTCGGGCATAAGATACAAAACCTTTTTTTCGCCACTTTTCGCCCGTTCTCCCAAAATATCCGAAACAAAACGGGTCTTTCCCGTTCCGCTCCTTCCCTGCACCAAATAAACCATCATATCCTCCTTTTTAAATACGTGAAGATAGTTTTTATTTTACATAACTCTCCGCACCCGACCGAAAGCCGACCTTTTACGGTCAGTTTCATACCAACTTTTTTTAACACGTGAAGATAGTTTTCTAATTACATAACTCTCCGAACCCGACCGTTTTTAATACGTGAAGATAGTTTTCTAATTACATAACTCTCCGCACCCGACCGTTTTTTAACACGTGAAGATAGTTTTCGAGTTACATAACTCTCCGAACCCGACCGAAAACCGACCTTTTACGGTCAGTTTCGTACCAACTTTTTTTTAATACGTGAAGATAGTTTTTATTTTTCACAACTCAAACTTCCCACATAATTATCCCTCTGTCCTTATCGAAACTTTGGTTTCAGGAATTTAAACAGCGTTCTAAGTAACCGCTTAAATGGGTTCGGGGCGATAGCCCCGATGGGATAGAGGGCAAAGCCCTCTATCCCGATAGCCCCCTTTTCCTTGAGGAAAAGGGGGTTCGGGGGGTATGGGTGACGACAACAGTTTTGATCGAAGCATAAGCTCGAATTCGATAGCGAAAACTGTTCCTTACATCGACAACCCACGATTGACTCTACATTCATTGTAATTTTGAGTGGGAAAAGTTTGAGTGACATAACTTTCCGCACCCGACCGTTTTTTTAACACGTGAAGATAGTTTTAGAATTACATAAATTCACGAACCCGACCGAAAGCCAACCTTTTACGGTCAGTTTTATACCAACTTTTTTTA
>CACYDE010000010.1 GCA_902773045.1 uncultured Ruminococcus sp.
TACCGGGGCGTCGAACTTGTCTGGATATTTGTTTGGTTTGCTATAATATTCAATTAAAACCTTTAAAAGATTTTCGAGGATAATTTTTGCAATGCAAGGAAGAGGGTGTAGGAATACTGTCGTACCCCAAGGGCACGCGCCAATGGGCGTATTTCAAGCCCGATGACGCAGCATTGCGGAAATTAGACCGAAAAGATTTAAAGTGTTTTATTGAATTTTAGTATTAGATCGCCGGAGACAAAAAATAATACAGCCCTCTTTCACTTTATCGCAGCGAAAGGGGGCTGTCATAATTATTATATAATGTTCCGTAAAAGCGTATGTTTTACGGTGAGATATTATCAGTCAAGGATAATGTCGTCATCAGAATCAAAATCGTCGAAAAGACCGAGATCATCCTCGTCTTCCGTGTTGATAAGCCTGATAGAATTGTAGCGGTTCATTCCTGTTCCTGCCGGAACGAGCTTACCGATAATAACATTTTCCTTAAGTCCGAGGAGCGGATCCACTTTACCCTTGATCGCCGCGTCGGTGAGAACTCTTGTTGTTTCCTGGAAGGACGCTGCGGAGAGGAATGAGTCGGTTGCGAGAGAAGCTTTGGTGATACCGAGAAGAAGCTGACTGTAAGTTGCTTCTTTAAGTCCTTCTTCTCCGTTTTCGATCCTTTCATGGATCTCTTCATTTGCTGCAAGAACTTCATTTTTCTCTGCGAGTGTTCCGGGGAAGAACTGTGTATCTCCGCCGTCTTCGATCCTTACTTTCTTCATCATCTGACGAACGATGACCTCAATGTGCTTGTCGTTGATCTCAACACCCTGCATACGATATGTTTTCTGAACTTCCTGGATAAGGTAATTCTGAACATCGTCGGGTCCGAGAATGGCAAGAATATCATGAGGATTGACTGCACCCTCGGTGATCTTGCTTCCCTTGGTGATGGTCGTTCCGTCGTCAACAATAGCTCTGGATCCGAAGGGAATGAGATAAGATCTCTCGTCGCCTGTTTCTCTGTTGTAAACAACAACATGAGTGTTGCCTTTGATCTCTTCGAATCTGACTTCACCGTCGATCTCGGAAAGAATGGCAAGGTGCTTCGGCTTACGGCCTTCGAAGAGTTCTTCGACACGGGGAAGACCCTGTGTGATATCTTCCGCGGAAGCAACGCCTCCGGTGTGGAATGTTCTCATCGTAAGCTGTGTTCCCGGTTCACCGATGGACTGGGCGGCGATGATTCCGACTGCTTCACCGACTGTGACGGGCTGACCGTTGGCAAGGTTTGAACCGTAGCACTTCTTGCAGACGCCGTGTTTTGCGCGGCAGCCGATAACGGAACGTATCGTGATCTTTTCCGTTCCTGCGTCCACGATCTTTTTAGCGTCTCCGGAGGTCATCATTTTATCTTTTGAAACGATGACTTCTCCCGTTGATTCATCAACGAAGTCGTTAAGGAGATATCTTCCGACAAGACGTTCCTGAAGCTCTTCAATGAGCTGCTTTCCTTCTTTGATATCGAAGATCTCAAGACCGCTCTTTGTGTGACAGTCGTTTTCGTAGATGATTACTTCCTGTGAAACGTCAACAAGTCGTCTTGTGAGGTAACCGGAGTCGGCTGTACGAAGAGCCGTATCGGCAAGACCCTTACGCGCTCCTCGAGAGGAAATGAAGTATTCCAAAATGTTAAGACCTTCACGATAGTTTGCGCGAATCGGAATTTCGATCGTTTTACCCGATGTATTTGCGATAAGTCCGCGCATACCTGCAAGCTGTCTGATCTGACTCATACTTCCTCGAGCGCCTGAGTCGGCCATCATGTAGATCGGGTTATAGCGATCAAGGTTGCCCTGAAGCGCGCTTGTGACATCATCTGTAGTCTTTTCCCAGATTTTGAGGATACGGCTGTAACGCTCGTTGTTTGAGAGAAGACCCATATTATACATTTTGTAGATCTTGTCGACCTGCTTTTCGGCTTCTCCGATAAGCTCTTTTTTCTGCGGCGGAATAGTTGCGTCACAAACTGCAACGGTAATAGCGCCCTTGGTCGAATATTTATATCCCTGTGACTTTATAGCGTCAAGAACAACGGAGGTCGTCTGTGTTCCGTGTTTTTCAAGGCATTTTCCGATAATTTTACCGAGCTGTTTCTTTCCTGTGAGGAAGTCGATCTCGAATTTAAGTTTGTTCTCTTCGATTGATCTGTCAACAAAACCGAGATCCTGGGGGATCGGTCTGTTGAATATGATTTTTCCGACAGTCGTTTCAACGATCGCGGATTTCATTTCACCGTCAATTTCCATCTCACGGCGAACCTTGATTCTTGCGTGAAGACTGATAACGCCTGTCTCATAAGCCATCATAGCCTCGTCAACGTCTCTGAAGACTTTGCCTTCGCCGGGTTCGCCTTCTTTGTCGAGTGTGAGATAATATGAACCGAGGATCATATCCTGCGTCGGAACTGCGACCGGTTTTCCGTCGGAGGGCTTGAGAAGGTTGTTTGAAGCGAGCATCAGGAAGCGTGCTTCCGCCTGAGCTTCCGCGGAGAGGGGAACGTGAACAGCCATCTGATCTCCGTCGAAGTCGGCATTGAACGCGGTACAAACGAGGGGATGAAGCTTTATTGCGCGTCCCTCAACGAGAACGGGTTCAAATGCCTGGATTCCGAGTCTGTGAAGCGTCGGAGCACGGTTGAGCATTACGGGGTGACCTTTGATAACGACTTCGAGTGCGTCCCAGACCTCGGGGCTTGAACGTTCAACGGCTTTTCTCGCAGCCTTGATGTTCTGAGCTTTTTTTGTTTCGCAAAGACGCTTCATTACGAACGGCTTGAAAAGTTCAAGCGCCATTTCCTTCGGAAGACCGCACTGATACATTTTAAGTTCCGGTCCTACTACGATAACGGAACGTCCCGAATAGTCAACACGTTTTCCGAGAAGGTTCTGACGGAAACGTCCCTGCTTTCCTTTGAGCATATCGGAAAGAGATTTGAGAGGTCTGTTGTTGGGACCTGTGACGGGTCTTCCTCTTCTTCCGTTGTCGATGAGGGCGTCAACGGCTTCCTGAAGCATTCTCTTTTCGTTTCTTATGATAATGTCCGGAGCTTCGAGTTCAAGAAGCTTTCTCAGACGGTTGTTTCTGTTGAGGACTCTGCGGTAGAGGTCGTTGAGGTCGGAGGTTGCGAAGCGTCCGCCGTCAAGCTGAACCATCGGACGGATATCCGGGGGGATAACCGGGATAACGTCAAGGATCATCCACTCGGGACGGTTTCCGGAAAGTCTGAATGATTCAACGACTTCGAGTCTTTTGATGAGACGAACCTTCTTTTGACCGGTTGCGTCGACAAGTTCGTCCTTAAGCTGCTTTGAAAGTTCTTCGAGGTCGATCTTTTCAAGAAGCTCTTTGATCGCTTCCGCGCCCATGCCGGCTTTGAAATCGTCCTCATATTTTTCCTTCATTTCTCTGTATTCACGGTCGGAAAGACACTGGTTTTCCTTAAGCTCTCTTGCGTCGCCCGGATCGATAACGATGTATGAAGCGAAGTAGAGAACTTTTTCCAGAGTTCTCGGGGAAATGTCAAGCATAAGTCCGATACGGGAGGGGATACCCTTGAAGTACCATATATGCGACACCGGAGCCGCAAGACTGATATAGCCCATGCGCTCGCGTCTTACTTTTGAACGTGTAATTTCAACACCGCAGTTTTCACAGATCTTTCCTCTGTATTTTACTCTTTTATATTTTCCGCAGAAGCATTCCCAGTCTTTCTGAGGTCCGAAGATACGTTCACAGAAAAGACCGTCGCGTTCCGGCTTGAGTGTGCGGTAATTTATGGTTTCGGGCTTTTTTACTTCGCCGTCGGCGGCGTATGCCCAAGATTTGATCTGCTCAGGGGATGCAAGACCTATCTTTACAGAATCGAATACATTAAATCCCATAGTTCTTTATCCTCCCATTAATTATATATAAATATCGTCGTTGCCGTCGTCATAGAATCCGTCGTCACCGTCGTCATCGAAGTTATCGTCATCTCCGCCGAAGAGTGAATCTCCGCTGAAATCGAAGTCCTCGATATCCTCGCTGCCGTAGAACTCGTCGTCGTTGTAAGAATCATCGATAATACCCGATTCATCGATCATATTTGCGCCGCTCGGATCGTCCTCGAAGGTCATTCCGTTCATATCGCTGCTCGTCATAACAGACTTTCCGGGGAAAGAACTGTTTTCCACAGCCTTCGGATTTGTTTCTTCGTCAAGATCCTGTTTGAGGTCGATCTCCTCGCCCTGGTCGTCAAGGACTCTTACGTCAAGCGCAAGTGACTGAAGCTCTTTGATAAGAACCTTGAACGATTCCGGAATACCCGGTTTCGGGATATTTTCGCCTTTTACGATCGCTTCGTACGTCTTTACACGTCCTACAACATCGTCGGATTTTACGGTAAGGATCTCCTGAAGAGTATAAGCTGCGCCGTAAGCTTCGAGCGCCCAAACTTCCATTTCACCGAAACGCTGACCGCCGAACTGAGCTTTACCGCCCAAAGGCTGCTGGGTCACAAGTGAGTAAGGACCTGTCGAACGCGCATGGATCTTGTCGTCAACAAGGTGATGGAGCTTGAGGTAGTACATATAACCTACCGTAACGGGATTATCAAAATAATCACCCGTGCGTCCGTCGCGGACTCTTGTTTTACATTCCATGGAAATACCGTCTTTTTCAAAACATTCCGTAAAGTCGATGAACTTCGGGGATTCCGGAGGCGGAAGCTCGCCTTGTTTAGCTTTTTCCGCAATATCTTTATAGATCGAGAAGATATCCTGCTCGTGAGCGCCGTCAAAAACGGAAGTCATGATTTTCCAGCCGAGAGCCTTTGCGGCGTAACCGAGGTGAACTTCAAGAACCTGTCCGATGTTCATACGTGAAGGTACGCCCAAGGGGTTAAGCACGATGTCAAGCGGAGTTCCGTCGGGAAGGAAAGGCATATCCTCCTGAGGAAGAATTCTTGAAACGACGCCCTTGTTTCCGTGACGGCCTGCCATCTTGTCGCCGACGCTGATCTTTCTCTTCTGAGCGAGGTAGCAGCGGACAACCTTGTTGACTCCGGGCTGGAGTTCGTCGCTGTTCTCTCTTGTGAAGACTTTTACGTCAACGACTGTTCCGCATTCACCGTGCGGAACACGCAGGGAAGTATCCCTGACTTCTCTTGCTTTTTCGCCGAAGATCGCTCTGAGAAGCTTCTCTTCCGCGGTAAGCTCGGTCTCGCCCTTGGGAGTTACTTTACCCACAAGGATGTCGCCCGTTTTTACTTCCGCGCCTATGCGGATAATGCCGTTAGCGTCGAGATTCTTGAGCATATCGTCGCCGACATTCGGGATCTCTCTTGTGATCTCTTCGGGTCCGAGCTTTGTATCTCTTGCTTCGGTTTCGTATTCTTCTATGTGAATTGACGTGTAATAATCGTCACGCACCATTTTTTCGTTGAGGAGAACCGCGTCCTCGTAGTTGTAGCCTTCCCATGTCATAAAGCCGATGAGAGCGTTCTTTCCGAGCGATATCTCACCGTTTTTTGTTGCGGGGCCGTCTGCGAGAACGTCGCCTTTTTTGACTCTCTGACCAACCTCAACGATCGGGATCTGATTGATACATGTTCCCTGGTTGGAGCGAAGGAATTTCGTGACCTCGTGGTCTACGATCCTTCCGGTATCTTCAAATGAGATTCCCTCGGCGTTTTTGTCATGAGTGTCATAGCGAACCGTGATAACATCGGCGCTTACGGCTGTTACAACACCGTCTCCCTCTGCAAGCAGACAAACACCCGAGTCAACGCCGGCTTTGTATTCCATTCCCGTTCCTACGATCGGGGCTTCCGTCACAAGAAGCGGAACTGCCTGACGCTGCATGTTCGAACCCATGAGCGCACGGTTTGCGTCATCGTTTTCGAGGAACGGGATCATAGCTGTAGCGACTGAAACGACCATTCTCGGAGAAACGTCCATGAAGTCGAATCTTGATGATTCAAGCTCAACGAATTCGTCTCTGTAACGGCCGTGAACTTTCTTGTTGACAAAACGGTGATTTTCGTCGAGGGGTTCGTTGGCTTGTGCGACAATAAATTCGTCTTCCGAGTCTGCTGTCATGTAGATGACTTCGTCCGTTACGACTCCGGTTTCTTTATCTATCTTTCTGAACGGAGCTTCGATGAAGCCGTAGGAATTTATTCTTGCGAAAGTTGCGAGATAGGAGATAAGTCCGATGTTAGGACCTTCGGGCGTCTCGATAGGACACATGCGTCCGTAGTGGCTGTAGTGAACGTCGCGAACTTCGAATCCCGCACGATCTCTTGAAAGACCTCCCGGACCGAGGGCGGAAAGACGTCTCTTGTGAGTGAGTTCCGCGAGAGGGTTGTTCTGATCCATGAACTGTGAAAGCGGAGAAGAACCGAAGAACTCTTTGATAGCCGCGGTCACGGGACGTATATTGATAAGTGAATTCGGAGTCAGCGCTTCAAGATCCTGAGCCTGAAGCGTCATTCTCTCGCGAATAACTCTTTCAAGTCTCGAGAAGCCGATCCTGAACTGGTTCTGGAGAAGTTCTCCGACGCAGCGGATACGGCGGTTTCCGAGATGGTCGATATCATCTGTTGTTCCGATGCCGCATGCGAGATTGTTCATATAATTTATGGAAGCGAAAATATCATCTATAGTTATCGTGTTGGGAACGAGATCCGGCTTGCGCCTTTTGAGTTCCTCTTTAAGCTCTTCGCCTTCAAGATTCATGTCGAGGATCTCACAGAGAACGCTGAAACGAACCTTTTCGTCGATCTCACATTCAGCAATATCAAAATCCACATACTTCGTGAGATCAACCATACCGTTCGAAATGACTTTAACGACTTTATCGTTGTCAAGCTTTATGAGAACCTCTCTGATTCCGGCGTTTTCGATCTCAAGAGCTTTTTCACGGCTGATCGTTTCGCCTTCCATTGCGATAAGCTCACCGGTCCTCGGGTTTACGATGTGCTGGGCGATCGTGCGGTCGGTGATGCGATGGGAGATAGCAAGCTTCTTATTATATTTGTATCTTCCTACTCTTGACATATCGTATCTTCTCGGATCAAAGAAAAGATTGTCGATGTGCTGCTGAGCGCTTTCTACTGTCGGCGGCTCGCTCGGACGAAGCTTCTTGTAAACTTCGATAAGACCGTCCTCCTGATTCTTACAGCCGTCCTTGGCGATGGTTGCTCTGATCCTATCGTCGTCACCGAAATATTCGTACAGCTCCTCGTCTGTTCCGAGACCGAGAGCACGGATAAATGCGGTAACGGGGATCTTTCTGTTCTTGTCTATTCTTACGTAGAATACGTCGTTTACATCGTTTTCGTATTCAAGCCATGCGCCGCGGTTAGGGATAACGGTCGAGGAGAAAAGCTCCTTACCGGTTTTGTCGTGATCCATTTTGTAGTAAACGCCCGGGCTTCTTACGAGCTGAGAAACGATGACTCTTTCCGCACCGTTGATGACGAATGTACCGCTTGCTGTCATAAGCGGAAAATCGCCCATGAAAATATTGGACTCCTTGACTTCTCCCGTTTCACGGTTTATCAGACGAGCCGTAACTCTCAGAGGAGCGGAATATGTAGCGTCGCGTTCCTTGCATTCAATAACGGAATGCTTGGGGTGGTCGATATCAAGAAAATAATCAACGAAATCAAGAACAAGATTTCCCGAATGATCGCTGATCCCGGAGATATCTTTGAAAACCTCTTTAAGACCGTCGTTGAGAAACCATTCAAAAGATCTCTTCTGGATTTCGATAAGGTTAGGCATTCCGATGACCTCATCGATTTTACCGAAGCTCATACGGGTCGTATTTCCCATTTGTACCGGTTTTACATTCACCATAGGCTTGTTGTCACTCCATTCATAATAATACGTCCTTGTATAAATTGCCGAAATACGGTTTCCGATTACTTTGAAAGCTTGTAGATATTGCGCCAAAGAAACGAAAAACTGTTTCGGGTCACAAGTCATACCTAAAATTCACTTCAAATAAATTTGTAGCTTTTCACAAAATTACAGTTAAGAAAAGTTGTTTATCGGTGAAAAGTGCAACAAAAAAATTTGGAATAAATTGATAACAGCGTAATATCCGCTATTATGATACAATTTATCATTATAATAGCATTTTGTCAAATTGTCAAGAGGGATTTTTAAAAAAAGAGGTCTTGACTTTAAAAAAACGCATTGGAATGCAGAGTTTTCATAACTGAAAAAGCATTTTTTATAATAAACACCCGGAGGCGTGTACGATTTTTCGCTATATGTGCATTTTGTTGATTTTATAATAATTAGTGTACAAATTAAACAAAAAAATTATAATTTTTAAGTGCAACAGAAACAAACTTGTAAATTTGTAAAAAAAGTTGTATTATATATGAGGAGTTTACAATTTTAAGTTGACTAATATTTCAGAAAGACGAAATCGGGAACTGTTTCGGAACTTTCGGTCGGGAGTGTTCCAATGAAAAAAACTTTAAAAAAGGCATTGCGTATTTTTGTTATTGTTGTGATTATCCTTGCGTTATATCTGTTTTTTTCGTTCATGAAAAACGGCGGAGAAGACGCGGAGTCCGGGGATATTGCGTCGGTGATCGAGGAGACCGCCGATAGAATGATTTCAGAGAATCATGAGTCGGATCGCGAGTCGGATTCCGAGAAATATGAAAGCGAAAACGATGAATCGGAGACGGATTCGGGAAGGGGCGCCCAAACGGACAGCGAACATGATTCCGAGACGGATCTGTCAACCGAAACCGACAGTGACTCATCGGATTCGGACACGGAACCGGAAAGCGATATCGAGACCGATTCGTATTCCGAAACCGATTATGAGCCGTATGACGGAGATCCCGTTCTTATCCTTGTTAACCGGGATCATTCCGTTCCCGCAGGCTACGAGGTCGACTTGGTTGAACTTGACGGCGGCTGCAGCATTGATATGAGGGCGTATCCCGACCTTATGATAATGTTTGAAGATATGCGCGCCGTGGGACTGAGCCCGATAGTTGTCGAAGGTTACAGGACAAGAGAGTATCAGCAGGAGATCATGGATCAGCGTATAGACGAATATATACTTCAGGGATATTCGGAAGAGGGAGCGGCAGCCGAGGCCGAAAAATGGGTTGCGGTTCCCGGAACGAGCGAACATGAACTCGGTCTTGCAGTCGATATAAACGGAGACGGATGGGGAGTTTATGAGTGGCTTGCGGAAAATGCATATAAATACGGGTTCATTCTCAGGTATCCGAGCGGAAAAGAAGGTATCACGGGGATCGACTATGAACCGTGGCATTATCGTTTTGTCGGACGCGAAGCGGCGGAGGAGATATACAGCGAAGGGGTTTGCCTTGAAGAATATCTTGACGAACTATAAAATTATCGTTGTGCCGATAAATAAAGTCTGCGGGTCGGGGAGAGACGCAGAACGGGCTTTGTGCTATATTGCTTTAACAAGCATTGCTATCCTTAGGTTGTGGATAGTTGATAAAAAAGAGGAAGATAAATTCGGAAAATCAAGGAGGAAAAGTTTTATGAGCAGAAAATTAAGAGTGACGGCTTTTGTTTTGGCTGTGAGTTTGATTCTTGCGGTTTTTTCGGGCTGTGAGTCGGAGAAGATAATTATTGACCGAAATATTATTTTGATATGTCAGTATACCAATTATGCTTTTGTTCCGACAAATCAGGGGTATGTCGTAGATAAAAAGGGTATAGGCTACAGCTTCGATTTTTCATCGGGCGACGGAGAGTACAGTATGGCAAAGATCGTCGATCTTTTTGAAGAGAATTACGATAATCTTGAGGGTACGCGCGTAATGTCGGAAAGCAGCGCCGAGAAGTGCTACAGCGAACTTTTACAGGCTGAAAATTATGTCTTTGACAGCGAAGAATCCGGCGGTTTTGATATGGGTATTGTTACGTGGTGCGGTGTTATAAACGACAGTGAAGGACAAAAGGTCATGATATCAATAACTCAGTCCGGCGACTGGAATTGTAAAAATACTGACAGTCATGTTTCGGCGGTTGCGTCAAAGCTTGAAGGAATGCCGTACTATTACGAGGAGCTTTAATACCGAGCGCAGATGATATGTTCTGCCGCAGGAGGGCGTTCGCGGTGTTGCCTTAAGGACTTCAAATAGAGTTTTGAGTAACCGGTTGAATTGAATGGGTTCGGGACGGCGGCCAAGCGGCCGCAGGCAAATACGCGCACCAACTTTGATTATTGACGTAACATCTCGCCCGCGCCCAAATTTATCCATAACAACGGTCATAGAGCGAAGCCCTCTATCGCGATAGCCCCCTTTTCCTTGAGGGAAAGGGGCAATGTCATCAACTTAAGGAAATGCTTGCATTTCCTTAAAAAATAAATATCTCATTAACTCTATATAGTTTTTGAATTAACTGAGA
>CACYDE010000011.1 GCA_902773045.1 uncultured Ruminococcus sp.
TCATAATGGTTTGGGTGGTTACTTACCATTTTACACCTTTTTGAGAGTAATTCACTTTTTTATTTCGTTAAAACTTGGAAACTGGTGTATAAAAATGCAAAATAATGATTTTTATTCCAACAATTATTCAAGAAGCGAACACATCCCGTCAAATCCATCGAGTGCAGAAAATGATCCGTCAGCAAACCTCGCACCGCCCCCGCATTACCAATCCATGAAAACCATAAAAAAGAACAGACCGTCGGTTATCGCATTGGTCATAAACGCGCTGAAGATTGTTTCAATCGCAATAATATGTATTGCCGTTGTTTTGGGAACTCTCGCGAAGCTAACTCATGGAAAAGCTTTATTTCTCGAGAAAATAGAAGGTGAAATAATCGAAAGTGAATTTATCACTTATCACCGTGACTTTTCAAGAGATATATACAAATCTAAAATTAAGATAGAGTATACATACAACAGTAAACAATATACGATAGCCAGAGAATGCGATGCCACAAAATTAGCCGGTGAAAAAGTCTATGTCTATGTTAACATGTTAGACCCGACAAGAGTTCTTTATTACGATCCCTTATCCACCTCGTTCGTTGCCGTACCGGCAATTATTCTCATATTTGTATTATTATATCGAAAATTCATCGGAGGCAGTCTCGAACTCCCTTCTTCATCGCCTTGGCGGTAGATAAGTCTTGTACGAAGACTGTTATCAGACAAAAATAAATCATAAAAAAACACCGCGCATAGATTTTCAAGTCTCACAAAAATTATCCTCGAAAATCTCTGTGCGGTGTTGCCTTAAATAATACCATCATCGTCTCGAATAAAACCAAGCCAACCATTTACTTGCCTTATCTTCCCATGATCTCCAATCTGTATTTTCTTACACCAAGCCCGATCTTCTCGGCATGTTCAAGCGCATGAACACCGTTTCTTGACTCTATTCTCTGTCTCAAAGAGCCGCTGTCGGGAGCTGCATATACGAGATCAATGCACGCCTGATCGAGAGCAACGGGGTCGGTCGATGCAAGAATACCGATGTCGTGCATATCGGGTTCTGCCGGTTTTTCATCGCAGTCGCAGTCAACAGACAGCCTGTTCATGACCGAAATGTAGATCATGTGATCCGCTCCGATATAGTCAGAGATTGCTTTTGTCGCTTCGGCGAGAGATTCAAGAAAAGCATCCTGCTCGCCGCCCATAACGCTGCCCTCGGTGCGGCTGCCGCCCGAATGAATGTATATCTTACCGCTGACGGAGGAAATGCCGATAGATACATTTTTCAAAGCACCGCCGTAACCTGCCATGGCGTGCCCCTTGAAATGAGACAGCACAAGGAAATCCCGGTAATTATCGGTGTGCGTTCCGATAACCGCCTTCTCCAAACGTGTGCCGCCCTCAAAGGGTATCTCCTTCTCTCCATCCTCGTCCATCAGGTCAAACGGCGCGATAGCCGTAAAGCCGTGATCTAAAGCTATTTTATGGTGAGATTCCGGAGTGCTGCGAACACCGCCATAGGCTGTCATACACTCAACGACCGTGCCGTTAATCTCCTGCACAAGGTCTTTGATAAGCTCGGGGCGAAGATAATTTGTATTTTCCGATTCTCCCGTAGACACCTTGACAGCGACATTCCCCGAGGGAGTCCAATTCAGTTGTAGATACAAGCTTAACAGACCCTGCGCCGAGATATCGGATGAATAGTAAACCACCGGTGCGTCTTTATCGTCCGTTCTGTGTTCCAGGTCGTTCGCATTTATTTTCGAGCCTGATGTTTTGATGATCTCCGAATCTTTGGTATCGGCAGCCTGCGATACTTCCATTGATACAACACCTGACTGCTCCTGCGTACTCCTCGTTTCACTCACCGATTGTCCGCAGCCGCTGAGTATTCCAATATTTGCAGCGATCACAGCGGATAAAATAAATGCTAATGCTTTCTTCATCTGAGTCACCTCTCTCATATAATCCAAAAGCTGCCGATTTAGTCTCTTGCGGCAGCTTTTTAATTTATAATATTTTAACCCTCCATTGACGGGCAAACAACGAGATCTGGCACTGCAACGTTATCGGGCTGAGATACTGCATACAGCACCGCGTTTGCGATAACGTCGGGAGTAAGCCCTACATTCTCATAAAATGCCGACACCATATTTTTTGCTTCGGACTCCGCTACCGTATTGAGCAGTTCCGTCTTTATCGCACCGGGATAAACTGTCGTGGTGCGAATGTTCGTACCTTCACGGATAGATTCGCTGCGGAAGGAATCCATCATCGCTCTGACGAAATGCTTTGTTCCGCAGTACACGGCGTTTCCGGGAACGGACATCGTCCCCGCTCTCGACGATGTGACGATAATATGACCGCTTTTCTGCTTTGTAAATTCGGGCAGTACAGCCGCCATAGTGTTCAAAACGCCTTTTATATTTATCTCGACCATAGCGTTCCAGTCATCCACCTTAAGCTCGGACATATTTCCCGCAGGCATTATCCCTGCATTCGCAAACACTACATCGACTCTGCCGAATTTCTCCTTTGCAAGAGCGACGAGCGCCTTCATATCCTCGGGATTGACTACGTCCGATCTCAGATAAGCCGCGTTTTCTCCGATCTCCGAAGAAAGCTTCTCGAGCCTCTCCTCACGCCGTGCGGAAAGCACTACCTTTGCGCCGTTTTTCGCAAGCACCCTTGCCGTCTCCTCGCCGATACCCGATGACGCACCTGTAATAATAACTACCTTGTTTTCAACATTTTTCATGATCGTCTACCTCCGAATGATTTATTCTCTGCCGCCTAAAATCAATGGCAATGCATTATATAAATATTCCTGCACTGCGTCAAGATCGTGATAGCCGCCATCCTTCTGATAAAAAACATAATGCTCGGGTGTAAATATATCCCGTGACAGCATTTCATTCGCCATATCTACCGACTGGCTTTTTTACAACATCCTCCGTTCCGACGGCGTGGTAGATGAAATATCCCCGATCGTCAAGATCGTTATCTTTAACAAGCTGTTCGATATGATCTACATTCTTTTCGATCTGAAAATCACCGTACGTACCGTAGTACCAGCATGAGCCGCTCATCGGAATAAAATTAGATATATAGTCGTGATCATAGCAAAATTCAAGCCATGTTGTGACCGAACCGAGCGAGAAGCCGCCGAAGGTACGGTGATCTCGTGAAGCCTTCAGACCTTCGGGCGATGTGTCCTGCGCATAAGTATGGAACTGCCCCTCGACTGTCGGCATCAGAGCATTTTCAAAGTCAAGATGAAACGCGCGGAATTCCGTTATCGAGCCGCTGAAATCGGTATTGCTGTTCTCGTTATAAAATGTCGGCGATACAATGATCACGGGCGGGATATCGCCGTTTTCGATAAGGTTGTCGAAAACATTTTTCGTCTCTGTATAATCAAAATATTCGCCTGCGTGACCGCCCCAGCCGTGCATCAAATAAACAACGTCATAGCGTGTTTGCATATCGTTTTCATCGTAGCCGTAGGGCGTATAGACATACGCGTTTTTTGTTATCAATGCTTCATCACGGGCGTAGTCCTTCGTGTCGTATTCAATTTTTACAACGCTGCCTTTGTTCTTTGCTGCCGTTCTATATGCGCTCGGAACGGACTGCGTATAGCCTGTTTGGGGAATATTTTTCGTATCGCTAATTACCGTATTTGTGTTAGCCACGGGAAGCGCATCATCCTGCGTTTCTTCCGAATGATCAATCTCCTGTGAAGTTACGACCGATATAGTCTCCGTGCTGTCATTATTCTCCGAAGCATTACCGCTCGAACAAGCACCGAGAGTCATCGCCAATGCCGCAATAATTATGCACAATGTCACTTTACGCATAAAACCTCACTCCTTTACAGCGCAAGCACTTTCAGCCACTTTCCTATCGCCTCCGCTGCGCCGTTTTCCGCGTCGTTCATCTCAACAGGCAGACCGCTCAGTACCTTTTCTTTTGGGGCAAGCTGCTCGATCGTTTTGTATGTTCCTCCATCGCCCGAGCCCATGTGAGTATTGAACGGAACGATCGTCTTTCCCGAAAAATCGTACTCGTCGAAAAGCGTGTAGATTATCATTGGAAATGTGTACCACCAAACAGGCGCACCTATAAAAACAGTATCATACTGTGACAAATCGGGAACTTCTCCCAAATATTCGGGTCTTGCGTTTTCGTTTTGCTCCTGCTTTGCAACGTCCGTAAGTGCGTCGTAAGTCATCGGGTAGTGGTCGTCGATCGGCAAAATTTCAAACATGTCCGCTCCTGTTTTGTCTGCGATCATCTCGGCTACGATGGCGGTATTTCCTTTGTCGATCTCACCTACACCGTATTGCTCACCTGTCCTTGAAAAGTAAACGACAAGCATATTGCTATTACTTTTGTTTTCGTCTGATGATTCCGAATTGGCTTTATTCTGCGTAAGATCATTTGTATCCTGATTTTCCGATTCTGTAACAGATTTTGTTTGTTCAATTGCGGCTTCAGTTTGACCTGAACTTGAACAGCCTGCAGCTGCGAACACAA
>CACYDE010000012.1 GCA_902773045.1 uncultured Ruminococcus sp.
CGCCAGTATGCCTTCGTCCTCCGCCTTGCTCTGCACTCACCGGCATCGTCTCCTTTTGTCCGTCTATTTGTTTGGATTGCTATAAATAATACAAAATTTATATTTAATTTTTATTGCTGAAGGGGTGTGGGGGCGACTGAAAATCCCCCGCAAGGTATCCTTGTAAGATAAATAGCTTTATTATCTGCGATTATTTAATAGCCGGAGTAATAATTACCCTTCTGTCCTTCTCGAAACTGTGTTTTCGAGAATTTAAACAGAGTTCGAGTAACCGGTTAAATGGGTTCGGGGCGATAGCCCCGATGGGTTAGAGGGCGAAGCCCTCTAACCCGGCAGACCCCTTTTCCTTGAGGAAAAGGGGGTATGGGTGACGACAATAGCTTTGATCGAAGAACAAGCTTGGATTCGATAGCGAAAACTATTCTTTACATCGACAACCCACGATCGACTCTGAATTCATTGTAATTTTGAGTATGGGAAGTTTGAGTTATTAATTTTATAGTTATAGTTTACTATATATTCCTTTTTAATACAATTAATTTTTTATTAATTTTAACTTGTTGTCCCGTTAAGGTAATGATTCTGATTGCCACATCACTATTGCAGTGAAAAATAATAAAAAGAAAAAGCACTTGCAAATCAATGCAAGTGCTTTGGTGGGAACAATAGGGCTCGAACCTATGACCCTCTGCTTGTAAGGCAGATGCTCTCCCAGCTGAGCTATGCTCCCGAACTCGTTCCTGAGAACATATACTATTATATCACCTTTATCGAGATAATTGTTAATAAATAATGAATTTTTTGAAACTAAATTATTAATACTTTTTGGAAGCTTATAATGTTGACAAATACCCCGTCAGGGTATATAATATACCTATAGGGGGTATATCGTTAAGTGAAGGAGGGGAATTTGGATGAATGATAACAATTTTTCGAAAAAAAACGAGGACGTGCATAATATTCCGAAAAATAACAGCGGTGAAATCGACTCCGAGGAAGCCGAAAAAATGATCCACAATGAAAAATGCTGCGTCAAGAAGACGAAAAAACGCAGCGAGGAAGAATATAAACGCCTTATCAACAGACTTAACCGTATTGAAGGACAGATTCGCGGGATAAAAGGTATGGTTGAAAACAATACCTACTGCACGGATATTCTTATTCAGGTATCTGCGGTGAATTCGGCGCTTAATTCTTTTGGCAAAGAGCTTCTCTCAAACCACATCAGAACTTGTGTTGCGGACGATATCAGGGAGGGGAAAGAAGAAGCGATAGATGAATTTGTAGATCTTATTCAAAGGCTAATGAAATGAGGCGTTTTTTATGGAGCAATATAATATTACGGGAATGAGCTGTGCAGCCTGCAGCGCAAGAGTTGAAAAAGCCGTTTCCGAGGTGCGGGGAGTAACCTCCTGTTCCGTGAGTTTGCTGACAAATTCCATGGGAGTCGAGGGAGACGCATCAAAGAGCGATATTATCGCAGCCGTTGAAAATGCAGGATACGGGGCGAGTTTAAAGGGTGAAGGAAAAAAATCCGATGCGGATGAGAAAGAACTTGAAGATACTCAGACTCCCGTTCTCAAAAAACGGCTTTTGGGATCGCTTGTTTTTTTAGTAATGCTGATGTATTTTTCGATGGGCTATAATATGTTCGGATTTCCGCTTCCCTCTTTCTTTGACGGGAATTATGCGGCGATAGGAATAATGCAGCTGCTTCTTGCTGCGATCGTCATGGTTATAAATCAGAAATTTTTCATTAGCGGATTCAAAGGGCTTGTTCACCGCTCACCGAATATGGATACACTCGTTGCGCTTGGTTCTGCGGCTTCTTTTTTGTACAGTACGGTTATTTTGCTTGCCCTGACGCAGGCCTTGATGAACCGTGATAACGAAGCCGTATTAAGTTATTTTCACGGGTTCTATTTTGAATCGTCAGCGATGATACTTACGCTTATAACGGTCGGAAAAATGCTTGAAGCGCGTTCCAAAGGAAAAACAACCGACGCGCTTAAACGTCTGATAAGAATGACTCCGAAAACAGCCGTTCTGATCGTTGACGGGGAAGAAAAAACCGTCGGGATAGATAGCGTTGGAAAGGGAGATATTTTTGCGGTCAGACCGGGTGAAAGTATTCCCGCAGACGGGATCATAGTCGAAGGGGAAAGCGCGGTTGACGAATCGGCTCTGACGGGTGAAAGTATTCCTGTGGATAAATCCGTCGGGGATCGTGTTTCCGCAGCAACAATAAATCATTCGGGATATATTCGGTGCAGGGCAGTGAGAGTGGGAGAGGATACGACTCTTGCACAAATCATAAAGACGGTCAGCGACGCAGCGGCAACTAAGGCTCCTATCGCAAAGGCGGCAGATAAGGTTTCGGGAGTTTTTGTTCCTGCCGTGATAACGATATCGATTATAACTCTTGCAGTCTGGCTTTTAATGGGTCAAACGATAGGTTTTTCATTGACGAGAGCAGTTTCTGTCCTGGTGATAAGCTGTCCGTGCGCGCTGGGGCTTGCAACGCCGGTCGCGATAATGGTCGGAAGCGGTGTCGGAGCGAAAAACGGGATACTTTTCAAAACTGCGGAATCACTGGAAGTTACGGGAAAAGCCCGAATCGCTGTTCTTGACAAGACCGGAACTGTTACTAAGGGAATTCCCGAGGTCACGGATATTATCCCCTTCAAAGACGTAAACCGCGATGAACTTTTGTATCTGGCATATTCATTGGAAAAACGCAGTGAACATCCGCTTGCGAAGGCAATAGTAAAAAAGGCGGAAGAAGATAATATTTCAGCCGGAGAGATCACGGGTTTTAAAGTGCTGTCGGGAAGCGGTCTTCGCGGTGAACTGAACGGTGATATAATTACGGGCGGCAACCTGAAAATGATATTAAAGAACTGTACGGCAGACAGCAGCATTATCTCTAAATCGGAAGAATTATCCGAGCAAGGAAAGACTCCGCTTTTTTTCGGGAAAAACGGAACACTTTTGGGTATAATAGCCGTTGCGGATACGATTCGTGACGAAAGCGTCCGCGCAATTGAAGAGCTGAAAAATATGGGCATAAAAACGGTCATGCTGACAGGCGACAATGAAAGAACGGCTAAAGTCATAGGAAAGCTTGCAGGCGTTGACGAGGTCGTTGCAGAGGTTCTGCCGAATGGGAAAGAAAAAGTTGTCGGGAAGCTTAAAAAGTACGGAAGCGTCGTTATGGTTGGCGACGGGATAAATGACGCGCCCGCGCTGACAAGCGCCGATGTAGGAATTGCAGTAGGAGCCGGAACGGATATTGCTATCGACGCCGCAGACGTTGTTTTGATGAAAAGCCGTTTGACCGATGTGGCGGCAGCCGTTCGGCTGAGTCGGAAAACTTTGAAAAACATTCATGAAAATCTTTTTTGGGCATTTATTTATAACGTTATCGGGATACCTCTTGCGGTAGGAGTTTACATAAAACTCTTTGGCTGGGAGCTTGACCCGATGTTTGGAGCGGCAGCGATGAGTCTTTCAAGCTTCTGCGTTGTTACAAATGCGCTGAGATTGAACCTCTTTGATGTTTCAAGCAGCAAAGGGGATAAGAAAATCAAGCCTATTGAAAATTTTGAGATAGAAAAGGAGCAATTCAAAATGGAAAAGACATTAAAAATCAACGGAATGATGTGTCCTCACTGCGAGGCAACGGTCAAGAAAACTCTCGAAGCTTTCGACGAGGTCGAGAGCGCCGAAGTCAGTCATGAAAAAGGGACTGCGGTAATTAAACTCAACGGCGATATTGACATGAATGAACTGAAAAAAGCTGTTGTTGACAAAGGCTATACTGTAGAGTAAAATATATTTATAGCCTATAGGTATAACCTACAGGGCGGAGCTTTGCTGCTTCGCCCTTCGTTCTTTAAGGTAATATTGTATTGACGATAATTGAAAATTTATATCTTTACAGTTCCTAATGATCTGAAGAAAAATTTTCCCATATCGTAAATGTTTTGAATAATAATTTTATCTTTGTCCCATAATTTTTTTGCGAACACAAACTTCTTACATAGTAATTTGTAAAGATCGGTAATTAAGGTGTACGGGAAATGGAAAGAAGACCGAATATTTCTTCGAAAGTTTTGTCAAAGCCGAAAAAATATCCAAAGTGACCGAATGTTTTTGTGTTGGAAGTCTATGGGTCGTTTGCTTTTATTGATTCGAGTGATCGATATTGTCTGAAACACTTGTAATTTTGGGCGTTTCTCTGTTTCATAAATTCACTTTTCTTTGTTCAGACAAGCCATAGTTCGAAAAATTTATGAATCGGTGGGATTTAAAATGAAATTGATAAGTAAGGTAAAGCGGTGTTTGGATTCCTATAATTTTTCAAGTGTGGGAAAATCAATTGTCAAGTCGATGATCTGCGGTTTTGTAATATGTTTTTTGATAAGCATGATCGGCTTTGACGCGCGGTCTCAGGAAATATCGAACGATGTTTTCCGTCTTCATATTCTTGCTAATTCCGACAGCGAAAAAGATCAGAATTTAAAACAGAATGTCCGCAAGGCGGTACAATCGCTGTGTTACGATAAGTTTAACGGAGTGAAGAATCGGGAAGAAGCCGAAAAAGCTGTAGATGAGATGCTTCCCGAGATCTTGGAAAAAGCGCAGGAAGAAGTTTTAAGAGAGGGCTTTGATTATCCCGTGAGCGGTAAGATAGTGAAAGAAATGTATTTTACTAACAGAGTATATGATAACATTACTCTTCCGGCAGGATATTACGACGCGCTGAGGATAGAGATCGGAAGCGGAGAGGGTCACAATTGGTGGTGTGTTATGTTTCCTCCTATATGTATCGGTGCTTCCGATAATGACGCTGACATATCCGATGTTCTTGATCCCGAAGAGACGGAGCTTGTTACCGATAACAGGTATGAGATAAAATTCAAGTGTTATGAAATATATCGTGATATTGCGGAGAAGCTTTCAAACAATGCGGCTGAATGAAAAGTAATTTCGGCGCGTGCTCTTGGGGTTCCTTTGAAAAGGCTTGATCGAAACTTTTGCATTATGTGCATATCGTTAATGATGTTGATCGGGGTACAGGAACGAGGTTATAAAAAAGTTGGTATGAAACTGACCGTAAAAGGTCGGCTTTCGGTCGGGTTCGTGAATTTATGTAATTCTAAAACTATCTTCACGTATTAAAAAAAGTTGGTATAAAACTGACCGTA
>CACYDE010000013.1 GCA_902773045.1 uncultured Ruminococcus sp.
CGTCAGTATTCCTGCGTCCTCTTCCTTGCCATGCGCACCCCTGCATCGCCTCCTTTTGTCCGTCTATTTATTTGGATTGCTATAGTATAAAAACAGACAATAAAAAACACCCCCTTATGGCAGAATAGAAACAGCTGCCATAAGGGGAACTTTTTATGCCTTATAGTTATTTATCACATCAATAATTATGTCGCATAACTTTCGGACTTCATAGCTTCCGATTATAGGGTCAAGATGAGAATCACCTATTCCGGAATCATCGGTCAGAAAAATGTAGTCACCGCCTGTTACTATCGCTGCGGCACGTCCGAAAAGCTCCGTATCTCGTTCCGCATTGGAGGAAACGACCGGGATAAGGCGTATTCCCTTTTCGCTCGCACCTTTGATAGCTTTAAGGATATCGTCTTCCTTTCCTTCATGGGGCGGCGCGTCAAAAATCAG
This sequence comes from uncultured Ruminococcus sp., assembly GCA_902773045.1. GTDB lineage: Bacteria > Bacillota > Clostridia > Oscillospirales > Acutalibacteraceae > RUG592. The sequence goes on from CACYDE010000013.1 coordinate 442, forward strand.
AAATGCGATCTTGACCGAATCATCGTCCCAGCTGCTGTCAAAAACAGATTCATTCAAAATTTCTGCAACAGCTTCCGGTATATCCCCACCGCCTACCGCACTTTCACTGTTAAGCTTTTTTTGAAGCTCTTCCGAGTTGTCCGTGAAGTCACTGCACTTGGTTACGTATTCGTCTCCCTCATCACGATAGAAGTTCACCGCAAACCTTGTATTTTCCGTTCCGACAGCCCTTACGATCTCGGAAAAATCACTTTGCAGAAAAAGCATCTCATCGCTCATTGACGATGTTGTGTCGAGAATAAACATAATATCGGTCTTTTTCAGCTGTTCTGATTTCGAACGGAAAACAGCTTCGATCGAAGAGTCCGAGGATCTATTCTCGCCCTGAGCGCCGCTGCTTTGAAAATCAATCGTAAATTTCTGTTTCTCTCCGTCCTTTTCCACCTCAACGGAATTTCCGCCCTCACCGTTTCCGAAAACAAAAGCTTTCCCGTTCTTATCCGTGACAGAGCTCCAGATCAAATTATCGTTTTTGTCAAAAAGCTTTACTTTAACATCCATCAACGGTGTTCCGTCATCGGACTTAACGCTGACGGCAGTTCTGTATCTCGGATCTATCCCAAAACTTGGAAACGAGATCTTATCCGAATTAACAAGATTCGTGAAAAAGCCCCAATTGTCATTATCGCTCCACTCTCCTGCCGTGAGCTGACCCGACTCGGGGAGATCGGGTTTCGAATCGTCACCGTCTTCGGAATCTTCTTTTTCCGGATCACCCGTTCCTACTGCCGCAGCAGTCTTTACATCTCCGACAGCCGCACCTTCAAGCGCCGCGCCTGCCGCAAAGGAATCCTCCGCGGCGAAATCTTCCGCGTAACCGCCTTCAAACTCCGCGCCTGCCGCTTCTGCCGCTTCGGTCTTTACATAAGAATCTCCGGCATTTTTTGTCGGCGCGGAATCCGTAACGTCCGATTTGGAAGAACAGCCGCCAAACGCTGCCGCAAGAGAAATCATAAGTAAAGCACACAAAATCTTTCTTCTGACCATAACAATTCACTCCTTGTCATTTATAGTTTAGCCGATCTTAAACACCGCACCAAGAATCCGCGCGCTGTTTTTTGTATTTGACGCAGGCGGTAAAGTCACCCAACCCGAAAAGTTGGTGTGCGATTTTCGTCTGGCGTTGGCAGTTCGAAAAAACAAAGCCCTCGTGATGCGGTCAAGCCGCATCAACATCAACGTTATGGATATTATAACAATTAATTATAAAAATGGCAACCATGAATATGTGAAAAAATTATAAATTTGACGTCTTTAAACGATATTTCTTCGGAGACTCTCCGAATTTCCCGAGAAACATTTTCCCAAAATAACTCTGATCGTAAAAACCGCACCCACATGCAATATCCGCAATTGACCGGTCGGTTTCACGAAGAAGCTGCGCCGCAACCATAAGTCTGTAATCATTGACAAATTCTGTCGGAGTTTTTTCCATGTATTTACGAAACAATCGAGTACACCTGCTTCGCCCCGTGTTCACCGCACCTGCAATATCATCTATAGTTATCTTATTTCTGTAATTTGTATAAACAAAAGCAGCCATATTCTTTACGTCTGTCAGATTCACGTTTTCAGATTTAGAAATTATTCCCTCATACTCATAGTCATACTCGTTTTTCAGGAGAGACAGTATCATATAAAATGCTCCCGTAAAACCAAGCTCACAGAAGCTTTCTCCCGACCTCAAAATTTCAAAGCACATATCAAATATATTATTCCATTTCCCGATTTGGGGATTATCTTTTTTTATATGCAAAAAACTGAATCGGCTGTTGTTCATCAAAGGGATAATATATTTTCTTGCAGTGACTACATCTCCGTACAGTGCGGAAGGATGAAGCTGAATGATTTGATACGAACAATATTTATCTCCGCCGTCAATACTGCGAACTTTACTTCGGTGCATCTGTTTTGAGTTGACAAAAAGCACATCTCCCTCGTTGAGATCAACCGACTCTCCGTTTATCTCTTCGCACATTCCGCCTTCAAGTATCCTGAGGAATTCAAATTCCTCGTGCCAGTGGGCAAGGATCCGAAAACTTAAATTTTCGGAAAGCTGTTCTTCACTCAAAGCGGCAGGGTAATCCTGCCTGTCATAATCAACCGATAACATACCGTTGCAATTCATTTTCAAATTATTCATAAAACAGCCCCGATTCTACCAAAATACAATCCAAAATTAATATAATTATAGTTAAGTTGATGTTATTATATCATTGATTATGCCAAAAGGCAATACACAAAACGGAGGAATGATCTATGAAATACGTATGCAAGGTTTGCGGCTATATTTATGAAGGAGATAAAGCTCCCGACGTCTGTCCAAAATGTAAAAAGACAGATGTCTTCGAGGCAATGCCGTCCAATCCTTACGCAGGAACAAAAACAGAAAAGAATCTTTGGGAAGCATTTGCAGGCGAGTCCATGGCCCGCAACAAGTATACATACTTTGCTTCCGTAGCAAAGAAAGCCGGATACGAACAGATCGCGGCTCTTTTCCTTCACACAGCCGACAACGAAAAAGAACACGCAAAACTCTGGTTTAAAGCTTTGGGCGGAGTGGGAACTACCGAAGAGAATCTTCTTCACGCTGCCGAAGGCGAAAACGCCGAGTGGACGGATATGTATGAGAGAATGGCTAAGGAAGCCGATGAGGAAGGTTTCCATGAGCTTGCGGAACAATTCAGAGGCGTAGGCGCGATCGAGAAAATGCACGAAGAACGCTATCGCAAGCTTCTTCAGAACATTAAAGTTATGGAAGTTTTTGAAAAGTCCGGTGTTACGATATGGGAATGCCGCAACTGCGGTCACGTTGTTGTCGGAACAAAAGCTCCCGAGGTTTGCCCCGTATGCAATCACCCGCAGAGTTATTTTGAAGTAAGAGCAGAGAATTACTGATAAAACATTATAACACAATAAAACCCAAAAGGAGTACAGCCGAAAACTGTACTCCTTTTTTGCGTTATATCTCTGTAGAATTTATCAATTCATCAAACCGAATAGCTCATTTTGGCGTTGACTTTGTTCGTTGATATTATAACGAAAATAACGGTGAATACCGAGAGAAGAATAAGCGCAACTCCAAGATAGAGCATCCACTCGATCGACGTATCTCCCTCGTCCTCATTATTTTTAATGAAATTAAAGGTTTTCGTTCCGTCGTTGGAAACGCTGCCGTTGTCAAGATCAAGCATTATGCTCGCCCAGTCGTCCGCGGTAAGCTCGTCCGTATCAATGACCTTGCTGCTTGTTTCGATCAGACTTTCCGCAGGCGCAGTGTAGGACGGAACGTAGAGATAGTTGTCGTCATACTGTGCATTATTGGTATTGGCAATATATTGATTGTACTGACTTTCGTTGTTATCGTAACCTCCGGACGACGGATCCGGCTGAGGATAGTTTCCTTCACTGATGAGATCGCTTGGCGACGGAGTGTAACTCTGAGTCGGATCATCGTTTCCGGGATCAACGCTCGTTTCACCTCCGGCACTCGGGTCAACGTATCCCGGATCAACGCTCGTTTCACCTCCGGGACTCGGATCTACGTATCCCGGGTCAACGCTGACTTCGCCGCCGGCACTCGGATCTACGTATCCCGGATCGTAAGGCTGAACAGAATCTACATTTCCGGGATCATAACCCGGACTCGGGTCAACATAACCGGGGTCATATCCCGGATCTACGTATCCCGGATCATCTGCCTGTTTCTCGTCCTTCGAAGCCCTGTCAATGACCTCGGACGCATAACCGGAAAAGCAGGCTATCGAACCGAGAAAACAGAGTGCGGAAAGAATACTCAAAATCCTGAGTTTTACTGACATTTTAGAACCTCCCCCTTATGCAACTGACCTTATGTGTTTTTTATTATATCCAAAAAATCAATCGACAAACATTTTAGGCTTGAACGAATTCACAACCGCGCTGTTTTTGGAAACATTAAGAGAATTCGCATATTCTACAAGATAGTCGTTAAAGTCGTCACCCTTCATCTCGTTGAGGAGAGAATAATGAGAGTAACCGCTTTTCAAAGGATAAATGAAAACATTGCCTGACGCAGAATCAGCCGTTTCAACGACCTCTACCGAAGCATTTTCGGAAGTCTCATTCTCGCCCGAAGCGTCGGAGTCGGAATCGGAATCCGTGTCAAGGAAATCAATGACCTCATCACTTTTTGTTTTGTAAACAAAATAATAGATCGTCTGTGCTTCCTCACCCGTTTTCACCATAGCGGCTTCGCCCTCTTTAAGTCCGCTGTAAACGTCCGCGATATCCGTTGGAAGCGTATTGTCGTCCTTCTTTACAGACCCCGATGACGTAGGATCGGAAGTGAGATCATACTCTGAAACATGCTTTTTCACAACATCTTCATAAGTTTTTCCGCTCTTGTTTATCATTTCAACGTATTCATCCATGAGCTTCTGAGCCTTTTCGAATTCTTCGTCACTCTTCGCAACGGAGTTCCCTTCATCGTCCACATCAGCCATGTAGACAGTGAAGTAAGCGTAACCGTCATAATTTTCCTTAAAGAACTTCGTCATTTCATCGTCGGTCACATACTCATCTCCGTCTTTTCCGTAGAGATGCTCAAAAACCTGACCGTTCTTTACGGTATACTCCGCGTAACAGTATTTGAAGCTGTCCTGAGAGATCCCGTAATCCTCAAACTGAGTTTTGACTGTGCTCCAAACCTGATCGGTGTAAGAAAGCGCTGCATCATACTCGGTCTTATTCAGTTCAAGACCGTAGGACTTAAAAAGCTCCTCAACTGCGATCATCTTCAACGTTGTCTCGTCGGCTGTGTCGTAAGCATACTGCTCAACGGTTTTTGTTTCGCCGCTGTCGCTGTCCGTTACTTCTTCTTTGAGAATATCTTTCGCCTCATCGGGACTTTCCACAAGATCGTATGCTTCATAATAACCGTTGAGAAGGTTATAGATATACGTTCCTGCGGTCAGTGAAACCGAATCGGTCTTGTAGGACCAGCTCTGGTCACCGCAGCCCGCAAAAACAGCGAGCATTGCTGCAGCAAGAATAGCCGCGGTCAATTTCTTTAAATTCTTCATAATTCTTTGCATCCTTTCTCGAGCAATTTCGAGTAATTTTAGAAGTCCACATTATATTATACACACTAAGTACAAATTTGTCTATAATTATTTTGACTTAATTTTGTAATATTTTTGAAAAGTTGTATATTCAAAGTGCAAAGGATAAATTGATGCATTTATAATATAACTCAATCAACTCATTATATCCTGTGCCGGTTATTTCCCCAAAGCTTCTTTAAGCGCTTCAAGCGGCGTTTCATTACTTTTTCTTCTGAAAATAATATGAGGTTTTTTGGAAGCTTTAAGCATAGTTCTTGCGCAGTTGTTATTCAGAAACTCGCCTATTTTCGGCGCTCTGATATTGCTGATAAAGAGAAGGATATCCTCTCCCTGCTGCTTTATTTCAAAAATACCGAACTTTGACGCCATATTTCTGATGAGTGCAACGTCTATCAATCCCATAACCGCCTTAGGAATATCTCCGAAACGATCGATCAGCTCATCGATAACGTCCTGAGAATCCTCCTTGGATCGAATATCCGAGATCCTTCTGTAAATTTCCAAACGCTGGTTAAGGCTTGGAATATATTTTTCGGGAATGTGAGCCTGAACCTGAAGATCCACGAGACAGTCGATCTGAGGATGTTCCGGCTCTTCTCCCTTGGCTTCGCTTATCGCTTCATTGAGAAGCTTTATGTACATATCATATCCGACATCTTCCATGTGACCGTGCTGCTGACCGCCGAGAATATTTCCCGCGCCTCTGAGTTCAAGATCTCTCATAGCGATCTTGAATCCCGAACCAAATTCGGTGAATTCGCGGATCGCAGTCAGTCTTTTTGACGAGATATCGCTTAAAACCTTATTGGGAGCAAACGTGAAGTAAGCGTACGCTCTTCTTGTTGAACGTCCGACTCTTCCGCGAAGCTGATGCAGCTGGGAAAGTCCCATACAGTCGGCGTTTTCAATAATAAGAGTATTGGCATTGGGAAGATCGACTCCCGTTTCTATGATCGTTGTGCAGACAAGAACGTTGATCTCCTGTTCAAGCATTTTTCTCCAGACCTCGGAAAGCTCCTGTTCGGTCATTTTTCCGTGACCCACCGCAACATTTGCTTCCGGAATTCTTGCTTTGATCTGAGCCGCCTTTGCCATTATCGTGTCAACCTTATTGTGGAGATAGAAAACCTGACCGCCCCTTCGAAGCTCACGTCTTATCGCCTCGGAAATTACCGCGTTGTCATGCTCGAGAACATAAGTCTGAACGGGCTTTCTGTCAAGCGGAGCTTCTTCGAGGACCGACATATCCCGGATCCCGCTCATAGCCATATTGAGAGTTCTGGGGATCGGCGTCGCGGAAAGGGTAAGGATATCGACATTATTAAACATTCCCTTGAACCTTTCCTTCTGAGCTACACCGAAACGCTGCTCCTCGTCTATGATCGCAAGCCCGAGATCTCGGAACTCGACGTCCTGCTGAACAAGTCTGTGAGTTCCGATGATAAAATCTATCTCTCCCCGTTTCAGTTTCACGAGGATCTCTTCCTGCTGCTTAGGCGTTCTGAATCTCGAAAGCAGCTCAATGTTAACGGGGAACCCCTCAAATCTTCTCAGCGCAGTCTGATAGTGCTGCCATGCGAGTATCGTGGTCGGCGCAAGCAGAACGCACTGTTTTGAATCTGTAACGCACTTGAACGCAGCCCTCAGAGCTACCTCGGTTTTTCCGAAACCTACGTCGCCGCAAAGCAGTCTGTCCATCGGAACAAGCCGCTCCATATCACCCTTGATCTCGTCAATACATCTTAACTGATCTGTCGTCTCTTCATATTCAAACTTGGCTTCGAAGTCATGCTGCCATTCGTTGTCATCCGAAAAAGCAAAGCCCTTGACCTGCATTCTCTCCGAATACAGCTTTATCAATTCGTCCGCCATATCACGAACAGCCTTGCGAACCCTCGATGTTGTTTTCTGCCAGTCACCCGAACCGAGACGATTCAGCTTTACCGTGCTGTCCTCTTTGGGACCTATGTACTTTGAAACGAGATCAAGCTGTGTTACCGGCACATATAAAATATCGTCCTTTGCGTAGGATATTTTTATATAATCCTTGATAATGCCCTGGATCTCCAATTTATGGATACCCATAAATTTCCCGATCCCGTGAGTGGAATGAACCACATAGTCGCCGTTTGAAAGTTCGGAGAGGCTTGATATCTGCTTGGCATTTTTATTCTTCCTTCCCCTGACTCTCTTTCCGGAAGTTCTGATATGTCCCTGTGAGATCAGAGCGAATTTGACCTGCGGATACTCGATCCCTGCCGAAAGCGCACCCGGAAGAACATAAACCACCCCGGGATTCGGGAAACGGATCGTATCATCCAAGGACACGTTATAACCCTTTTCTTTCAGTTCCTTTCTCAGCGATTCCGCAGCCTTTTCGGTTCCTGCAAGTATCACGCAGGTGTATTTGTTCATCGCAAAGGGATCGAGATCCTCCGAAAGAAGCTTGACGCTGCCTCCCCAAAGTGAAAGGTGTTTGACAGAAAAATTGACAAGCTCGTATATTTTTGTGTCATAAGAACCGCTCGCAAAATTGTCAAGATAGACAGTCCGGAATTCGGGAAGTCTCTGACATGTATCCGCATAGCCGACGAAAAAAGTATCAAGTCCCTTACAAAGCGTTCCCTCTTCGATATAATCTTTGAGATCTTCGTTGAACTGCCATGAATATCCATGCATGCGTTCTTTGACTCTGGCGTGCTCGGAAACAAAAATCAGATCATCCGATGAAAAATAGTCGAAAAGAGAGGTCTGTCTTTCATAGATCAGTGAAATAAATTTATCTGCGCTTCCCGGGATGATTCCCTGTTCAAGCATTTCACATTCGGCGTTCAGTATCTCCTTGGCTTTCGCCGAATTTTTGCTTCTGAGCGATCTCGATTTTTTCTGTATTTTCCCGATAAGATCGTTTTTATCCTTGATAAGTATTTCCGTTGACGGAGAAATATATATCTCCTCAACATAGTCCGTTCTTCTCTGAGAAAGAACGTCGAAATAATTTATCGTATCGACCTCGTCACCCCAGAACTCCACACGTATCGGCGCTTTCTCGTCCGGCATGAAAAGATCGAGAATTCCTCCTCTGACGGCATATTGTCCCTCTCCTTCGACCTGCTCATAGCGTTCGTAACCGGAAGCTTCGAGAATAGTGGTCAATTCGGAGATGTCCGCCTGCGCGCCGACTTTGAGAAGGAATGAAGAACGTTTCAGTTCTTCCGGAGGGATCGTAAACTGGGACGCCGCGTCGATACATGCCACAACGACGTCAAAATCTCCTTTTAAAATCGTTGAAAGCGCCATGAGCCGCTGATGTTCGTATTCTCTCGACTGACCGCTCATTTCACGGAAATTAAAATCTCTCAGCGGATAGACAAGAGCTTTCTTTCCCATTGAAGAAATATCATTCGCGAGCTGCTGACCCTCCTGTTCTTCTCCGACCAAAACAAGCGCTTTTTTCGACAGACTTTCACAAAGCGCCGATATCACGTTTGCCTTGTGAACGCCTGTCAGCCCTGTTGCCGCAGAAATTTTCCCTCTCGAAACGGCTTGAGAGAGGGATTTATATTCTTTCAGATTAGAAATAATATCTGTTAAAAAGTTCATATATGCCTCTTAATTGTAAAGATTCATCGCTTTATCTATATTTCCGTTTATGATATGTTCGACTGCGTCAACGGCTTTTTTCGCCACCTCGTCAATCGTTTTCCGTTCATCGTCCGAAAAACGCGAAAGAACCCAGTCGGCAAGATCCCATTTCTCGGGTTTGTGACCTATCCCTATTTTGACTCTCGGGAATGTGTCCTTTCCGCTGAGGTAAATAATGCTTCTCATACCTTTTTGACCGCCGTCGCTGCCCTTTCTCTTCACGCGCATAAGTCCCACGTCAAGAGATATATCATCAAATATTATAACCACATTCTCGGGCGGGATTTTGTAGAAATTCATCGCCTCCACAACAGCTTCTCCGCTGTTGTTCATGAAAGTCTGAGGCTTCATGAGAAGAACTCTGTTTTCTCCGATCTCGATCACCGCGCAGTACGACTTGTATTTCAGCCTGTCAATAACCGCTCCGTATTTTTCCGCCAACGCGTCCACACCTATAAACCCTGCGTTATGACGCGTATTTTCATATTTTCTGTCAGGGTTTCCAAGCCCTACAACGATGTGAGTTATTCCGCCCGTCAAAGGCGGAGATTTTTTCTTTCCGAACAAAAATTACACTCCCTTTCCGTATATATACATATATATAATGAAGCTATAACAAAAAACACAATACCGCAACTAAGGGTGGACTTATCGCCCACCCCGTGTTACGGTTATTATTATGCATTATCTACGAATATTATAAAACCGAAATATCCGAAATTATTTTGAGTAGAGCGGAGAAACAGGCTTGTCCGCATAAATCCTCTCGATCGCGTCGGCAAAAAGCGGAGCTACGGGAAGAATAGTGAATTTGTCGATCATTTTCTCCTCGGGAACAGGGATCGTGTCAAGAAGAACTACTTCCTTGATAACGCTGTTCTTGATCCTCTCGATGGCAGGACCGGAAAGAACCGCATGAGTAGCGCACGCATAAACTTCGGTCGCACCGCCCTTTTCAACAATAGCGTTTGCGGCGTTGCAGAGAGTACCTGCCGTGTCGATCATATCGTCAACGAGAACGACCTTCTTACCTCTTGCGTCACCGATAATATTCATAACTTCACAAACGTTCGCCTTCGGTCTTCTCTTATCGATGATAGCAAGTCCCGTTCCGATCTTGGAAGCAAAATTTCTCGAACGCGTCACAGAACCGAGATCGGGAGAAACAACTATGAAATCATCGGGGTTGTCGCCGATCTTAGCTTTCATGTAATCAGCAAGAAGACCTGCGCCGTAGAGATGATCGACAGGGATATTGAAGAAGCCCTGAATCTGATTTGCGTGAAGATCCATCGTGAGAACTCTGTCAGCGCCCGCACATGTGAGAAGATCGGCGCAAAGCTTTGATGAGATCGGATCTCTTGCCTTTGCTTTTCTGTCCTGTCTTGCATAGCCGAAATAAGGCATAACGACTGTGATGCTCGCTGCCGAAGCACGCTTCATCGCGTCGATCATGATGAGGATCTCCATAAGATTGTCGTTGACAGGCGCACAGGTCGACTGAACGATGAAGCAGTCCGAACCTCTGACCGATTCATGGAGAGATACGGATATCTCGCCGTCACTGAATGTTGTTGTCTCTGATTTTCCGAGAGGAAGATTGAGACAGCCCGAGATAGCCTTCGCTACGTCCTTGCTGGCGTTGCCTGCAAAAATCTTGATGTCCTTACCGTGAAAATTCATATTCAAAGCCCCTTTACTATAAATACTTTAATATCTATCTGTAGAGTTTATTTCAAATTGCCGGGATCTTAACCGACAATTTTCTTTGCAATTTCATTCAGCTCTTCAAGCTGTTTGGGATCATTTGCTCCAAGAACGGTGTAAGAGCTTTCCGCCGTGAACGCGCAGACATTCTTTCCTTTTCCGAGAAGGATCCCTATCGTGTCCGTAAGATAATACTCCCCGCCCGCATTGTTGTCGGTCAGCTCATCGAGTGATGAAAGAAGGTCGTTCGTGTCAAACCAATAGCAGCCCGAATTGACCTCGTTGACTTTTCTCTGCTCTTCGTCGGTATCTTTCTGCTCAACGATCCTGACAACATCTTTCTTTTCGTCTCTGATGATCCTGCCGTAACCGAATGGATCGTCAACCTTTGCGGAGATCACCGTAGCAGACGAGTTCTTCTCGTCGTGAAGTCTGAAAGCGCCTTTGATCGTTTCGCTGTCCATGAAAGGCGCGTCACCGTTCAGAACAACGACGTCTCCCGAATTTTTGCACAGAAAATCCCTGCACATCATAACGGCATGACCCGTTCCGCGTCTTTCCGACTGATATGCAGTGTGAAGCCTTATTCCCGTTTCATTAGTATACTCGCCGATATACTCCTCGATGAAATATTTTCCGAAGCCCGTGAGAACGCAGATGTTTTCTATCCCTGCGCCGACCACCGCGTCGATGACCCATCTCAGCATAGGTTTGGAAAGAACCTTTGACAGCGCTTTTGGCTTATCCGATTTCATTCTCTTGCCTTCGCCTCCGGCAAGAATGACCGCCGATCTTCCCATAACACACCTCTTCCTTAAAAAGTACACTATTAATATTATCTCATAAATTTATTTTTTTGCAAGAGATTTTTTTATAATTCACATCATTATATGCAATTTTCACTATTTGCACTACATTCCCCGATGATTCGACATTATTTTTATGGCGAATTTGCTACAGTTCAAAAGCCGGTAATTCCTTTTGGGGAATTTTTTGGATATAAATATGCAAATATTTCCGAAATCGTGAATAAAGAGGAAATTTTTCGTAAAAATATTTATCAGATACAAAAAAACAGAAATAAATTCAGTAGTTTTTTTATAAAACACTGGATTTTTTCTCCATATTCTGTTATAATGTCCTATAGGCTGGTGTATAGTCTGAATTTTCGGGTGTTTTTGCCGTTGCTTATTGCTTTCACAGCATAATACCCAAACCTTAAGAAAATCAGGTGTACATCTTGCGCAATAACATTAATTTTACTTAGGAGGTAATTGCAATGGCAAACAAATGGGTGTACCTTTTCAGCGAGGGTAACGCTAACATGCGTGAGCTTCTCGGCGGTAAAGGTGCTAACTTGGCAGAAATGACAAATATCGGTCTTCCTGTACCTCAGGGCTTCACGATCACAACAGAGGCTTGTACTCAGTATTATGAGGACGGCAGAGAGATCAACGATGAGATCCAGGCTCAGATCAATGAGTACATCGTAAAAATGGAAGAGATCACCGGCAAGAAATTCGGTGACAAGGAGAATCCTCTTCTCGTTTCCGTTCGTTCGGGTGCAAGAGCATCA
>CACYDE010000014.1 GCA_902773045.1 uncultured Ruminococcus sp.
CAGTTTGAGCGTTTTAACGGGAAGGGTTACCGTTGCAGCCTTTTGACAGGCGAGGAACGTGAGGATGTTGATGGCTCGTCCTTCGTGTCGTCCACGATCGAAATGGCCTCATTCGGAACAGCATATACACATGCGGTGATCGACGAAGCGCAAATGCTGTCCGATCCGGCGAGAGGAGGCGCATGGACAGCAGCTATTCTGGGCTTAAGATGCATGAATATATCTGTTTGCGCGTCTCCTGACGCCGAAGATATGATCATTGCCCTTATAAAGATGTGTGGAGATAAATACAAGGTGGTCAGGCACGAAAGGAAAGTCCCTCTTGTATTTGAGAAAGACCATTTCAATTTTCCTAAAAAGGTAATGGACGGGGATGCGCTCATCGTGTTTACAAAGAAAAATGTCCATGCCGTGGCGGCGCAGCTGCAGAAAAAGGGCGTGAGCTGCAGTGTTATATACGGTGCCCTTCCATATGATGTCCGGCATGAGGAGGCCCGGAAATTTTCTTCCGGCGAGACAAAAGTCCTTGTATCAACAGATGCGATAGGCATGGGGCTGAACCTCCCGATCCGGAGGATCGTGTTCCTTGAGATGAGTAAATATGACGGCAGAACGCGAAGATTGTTAAGACCTGGCGAGGTCAAACAGATCGCGGGCAGGGCAGGCAGGTATGGGATCTATGACGAAGGTTTTGTAAGCGCGAACGTAGAGAAAGCGCTCGTAGAAAAAGCCCTTTCTTCAAAAGACCCGCCTATTGAAAAAGCCGTCCTTCCTTTCCCGGAAATATTGTTGGGGATTAACGAACCGGTTTCGGAATTAATGAAAAGATGGGCTTCGATAAAAGATGACGGCCTGTTTGAAAAAGCAGATCTTCGTGAAAAGATTGAGCTTTGTAAATATGCGGAACGGTTCACTGAAAACAAACAGATGGTGTATGACCTGGCAATGCTCCCGTTTGACAGCGGAAATGTAACTGTTTACGATCTATGGAAAAGGCTGGTCAGCATAGCGATCAATCATGAAGAGTTTGTCTTTGACGGTAACATTTTTGATCCTTCCAGAAGTGACGTATTGGATGCCGATGACCTTCCGAACCTTGAGACGAGCCATAAAGTCTGCGATCTGTCTTATTCTTTTGCGGATAAATTCGGATATAGCAATGAGATCCCGAAGATCCTGAAAAAGAAAAAAGAGATTTCAACTGCGATCATTGATATTCTGAAAAAGCAGAAACTGACCGGAAGGACATGTAAGTACTGCAAAAAAAGCCTTCCTTGGAACCATCCTTACGGGATGTGCGAAGAGTGTCATGATAAAATGTATCCACGAAATTATTACGATTATTACGATTATTACTGATGATACCCCGCGGGCAGCCGCGGGGCGTCTTTTTCCTTATAAGAAAAATCCTTTCCCTGAAATATTTGACATATTTATATTGGAAACATATTAACTCGTCAATAGCCCAGTATCTAAGGAAACTGTAGTTTTCTGGTATGAAAATTTTATAAAAAATTACAAATGAGGTCGCATTATGTGTAATAAACAGAAAAACGAACTTCTTAACCGTTCCGTTTTATTATATAAAATAAAACCTTTTATCTTTTCATTCCGAAAGCCGAATGCAGGTTTATTTTTTGATAGTAATCGTGTTGATTAAACTTAATAAATAAAGTAAAATATTAACAAATCTGAGATTATATAATTTATAAGATATAGAAAGAGAATGTTTTACAGGAAGATAATAGGATGTTAGGATACGGCTGTATAATAACAGTATTGCAGATTAAAAGATTGAAGTAGTTGCGAAAGGATAAATAGAACAATGGGTGTGAGCAACGATAAGATTTTACAGGTAAGTAAGAACGCAAACGATACGGCTGCGCTGGTGTGGTCAGTGGCGGATGACCTTGTCGGAGCGTATAAGCCCCATGAGTATGGGCTTGTTATTCTGCCTATGACAGTTATTAAAAGATTCCATGACTGTCTGATGCCTACGCATCAGGCTGTCCTTGATACATATAAGAAGGTCGAGAAACTGGCTGTAAAGGATGGTTTCCTAAGGAAAGCATCTGGATACCAGTTTTATAATACAAGTCCGTTCACGTTCAAGACGCTGATTGCGGATCCCGAAAATATCGTAGAGAACTTCAGAGCCTATCTGAACGGTTTTTCCGATAACGTGCAGGATATCC
>CACYDE010000015.1 GCA_902773045.1 uncultured Ruminococcus sp.
TGCATCCTCCACATCCCCGGCTTCCATCAGCGCACCGCCGAAGCCGCCGCCAAAAGCTGCGCCGTATAGTTCATTCTCTATATCTTCTCTGAGTGAATCGTAATCAATAGACACTTTTTTTACCTCCTTTACTAATCCTGCACAAACTCATCCATCACATTATAGTCAGGATATGTATTGTTCCGGTATTCAAGCAAGGCGGCGGTCACATTCACTGCGCCTGCTTCCTGTGCCATAGAGATGAATTCGATTATCTGTGCAACAGTGAAGCTATTCATCTGATTCATTATGGTTATATCGTCCTTTTGTATTCTTTCATAAACAGTAATACGGTCAAGATAGGCAACAATGTGATTGACCTGACGGGTATATACATTAATACTGAATTCAGTTATTTCAAAGCGATCTTTCATGTCAATAGAGTGTCTGTTCCAATCTATGCGTTCAACTGTTGCTTCACATCCTATGAAGGAGATTTCTATCTGATTATGATAGTCCAAATCATATGCAATGATACCGTGTTTTTGCATATTGATGAATCTGTAGAACGGTATCATGCAACCCTTATACCGGTCAGGCTTGATTTGTTTTAGGTCACACACCGGTTCCCATACCTGAACAAAGGGCTGTTTCAGGTTATTATCGGCAAAATATTTCTGCTATGCGGTGACATCTGCCTTGTCCATTTCCATCGGGTGTGCAATTTTTATTTCTTCATCGGTTATCGTGTATTCCTGACCTTTGCAGTCTATCGCTCCGCTGTCCGTCAGAACAAAGGTGCTGTTCCCCTGTGACCATACAACGATCCTTGCAATATTCCTGAGCAAAGGATTATTGAGATATGCGTCCTTCCATTCCTGTGCCTTGCGGACTTTTCCGCTGAGGAAATCTCCAAACAAAACATTGACACGGCTTTTGAGTATCTTTTTTGCTGCCTTTTTCATTTCGCCAAAATCCTTTTTGGCAGCTTCGTACTTTTTGGTATCAGCACCCTTTTTTGGCAGGGATTTTGCTGTCTTTCCGGTCGGAAGTTCAAAAAGGAATGTGAGGTCTTTTTGCAGTCTTGCGATGACTATCTGATTACCGAGGTCATATTCTTTTCCACCCTGAGCATCCAGCCCGATATCGGAAAGGTACATATCACGAAGTGTGTCCTCGTCCATGTCCCTCAGTTCTGCATATTTGTCAAGGTCATCATAACGCTCGGCAAACAGCATCGCACTGCGGGTATTGCTGTATAGGTTTGCATTGCGGAAGGATAACAGCGGCGGTGCATCATTTCCTGCTGAAGAAGTTCCCCAGTTTGAAGCCTCTTTTGTAAGGGACTCCATTGTTTTCTCATCCGCATAACGGCAGATCGGAAAAGAAAGAAACATCCTCTTCTTGCACTGACCCGAAAAAATAGAAAAATCAATATATTTAATAAAAGTATCCAAAAACTTCTGAAAAACATCGGGATCTGTTCTTGAAACAATCTTCTGAGCTTCAGGGCAGATACCCGGCTTTTCATATCCATTAATTAAAAAATAGTCATATTTATCAAATTCTGTTCCATGAACCGTCAAGAGCCATGCAGTAATTTCTTTGGGTATCGTTTCACCATCCTTGTCAATAAGATCAGGAATATCCTGTATGCTAATACCGAGATTCTTGATTCCTTTGGTAGATGTCTTGATTTTATTATCCTCTATGAAACTCTCATAGAAAGGCTTTTTTACTACAAATGTTCCGTCTGCTGAATTCGTTTTTCCTTGGATATTTGCGTCATCATCCATTTCCTTGAGTTGTTTTTTACACTTCTTTTCTGTAAAGACAGCATACATTTCCTTGATACTTTCAGATGACAAGTCGTTAATAAATAACTTTGTATATTCGAGTATCTGAGCAGCAGATGCCGATGGAACTTTATTCATTTCACGCAGACGCTTCTGCAGCAGATCATATACTGCCTGACGATCATTTTTTTAATATAATCAAAAATGTGCTGTTTCCAAGCCTTTGCTGTCTGGTAAACAATCAGATAGGATATCAGTTCGATATCATTTGTTTTAATATTATTTATGAGCTTAGTGTCGATCTTACCTCCGGAGCGTATTTCATCATCGGAAACACATATTTTATCAACAGGTATGTTGCCGGATATCTTGGAAAGGCCTCCACTAAATCTTATTGTCTTTAGGTGGTTACAAACACTAAAAGCATTTCTCCCGATCAGATTAACATTTTTGCCTATGGTGACATCAGTCAGGCGTAAGCAATAATAAAAAGCACTCTCTCCTACACTCGTCACGCTGTCGGGAATGGTGACAGATTTAAGATTTTCACATCTATTAAACGCCCAATTTCCGATACTCGTCACCCCGTCAGGAATAACAACCTCTGTAACCCCCGGTTCTTCCGTGTACTTTTTGAGTACACCGTTTTCAATTTCAAAACCCATGATTTAATCCTCCTTGTATTTTAAATTTTGACTGCCAACAAACAGCAGCTTGTGCCTATTCTTTACAAAAATATAATAACATATATCTCACATTTATACAAGATCGTATTTTTGCAAAACCACCTAAAGTACAATAAAATGTACACATCAATCAAAAATCATCCAGATTCAGATTATCCACCGCACCCGTCAGCTCGATCTGGCGCTCGTACAGGAGCAGATCCTTGTTCTGACTGAAATATTCCGCA
>CACYDE010000016.1 GCA_902773045.1 uncultured Ruminococcus sp.
CGCGGAATATGAACCTTACATTTTCGCGGCGCTCAATTCCGCAAAGGTCATGGTCGCCATCGGCAGCAAGCCCGAATATTTCAACGCGGTCTGGGTAAAGAACGAGTGGAGCCGCTTTCTGGCTATGATGCGCAAGGATAGAAGCAAGCTCCTTCTCCCCTGCTACAAGGGCATGGACCCCTACGATATGCCCGAGCAGTTAGGTGTGTTGCAGAGCTACGATATGGCAAAGATCGGCTTTATGCAGGATTTGATCAGGGGTATAAAAAAGGTGCTCAAAAAAATCGAACCGAAGGAAACGGTGACGAATGTAGTTTCAAATACTGCGCCCGGAGTGAATTCGCTCCTACGCAGAGCAAAACTTTTCTTAGAAGAACAAGACTGGACATCCGCTGACGAATATTATGACAAAGCACTGGATATCAATTCGGAAAACGCCACAGCATACATCGGAAAATATTGCGTACAGGAAAAAGCTTTTTCTTTGGATGAGATTGCCGACACATTGATTCGTAAAACTACAGTAAATGTTTCCTCTCCGGTAAAAGTGGCTATCCCCGAAGAATTAAAAGAAATAAAGGACAAAGCAATTAAAACATATGTGCTCGACAATTATCTGTATGGTGATGAGATAGCTCGCTTGTTTGATATTGATATGACCTTTTCAGACGATGTCACTGACATCAGAAATAAAAGAGAAGCAGTAGTAGCAAAAATCACAAACGAGCGCTATCTGAAATATGCACAGCGTTTTGCTAATGCAGATGAAAACAAGGAGCTTACTGCCTTTGATACAAAGATATCGGGATACTATAATAAACAAATTGAACAGGCAAAGCAAAGAGCTGCCCAAAACAAAGAAATGCTTTTAAACAATTGCCAGAATCACTACGATAATGCCAGAAAATTGGCAAAAGAAATGTATGAAAAAGCAATGGCTGAAAGGAAAAACGATTATGACAAAGCGTGCACTCTCGAGAAAGAGGGAAATTATCGCTCTG
The DNA here is from genome assembly GCA_902773045.1 of uncultured Ruminococcus sp. GTDB lineage: Bacteria > Bacillota > Clostridia > Oscillospirales > Acutalibacteraceae > RUG592. The sequence continues at coordinate 1,002 of CACYDE010000016.1, forward strand.
CGTTATGCTTTTTCCAAAACACCTTTCCTTATGAAGAAAGCGAACAGCATATAAAGTATTGCCAAGATCAGATTGACATTCTGAAAAAGAAAGCAAAGGATGAACGCTACGCTCGTGAGCGTGCAGAAAAAGAGGAAAGGCAAAATCGAATAGCCGACTGCAGAACTTGTGCTGCAGATTACGGCAAACTAATTTCCGCAGGAAATTCGCACACCGTCGGACTGAAATCGGACGGCACGGTGGTGGCTGTTGGTAGTAATCTTAAAGGTCGGTGCAATCTTTCCGGATGTAGGGATATCGTTGCTGTTTCTGCCGGTTATTATCACACAGTCGGCTTGAAATCGGACGGAACGGTAGTAGCAACAAAGGATATCGGCGATCAAACGAATTACTGTAGTCAATGCGATGTTTCCGGATGGAGGGATATCGTTGCTGTTTCTGCCGGTTCTTTTCACACAGTCGGCATTAAATCGGATGGAACGGTAGTAGCAACAAAGGATACCGGCGATCAAACGGAATGTCATGGTCGATCCGACGTTTCCGGATGGAGGGATATCATTGCTGTTTCTGCCGGTTTTTATCACACAGTCGGCTTGAAATCGGATGGAACGGTAGTAGCAACAAAGTATACCGGCGATCAAACGATTTACTGTGGTCAATGCGACGTTTCCGGATGGAGGGATATCGTTGATGTTTCTGCCAGTTTTTATCACACAGTCGGCTTGAAATCGGATGGAACGGTAGTAGCATCAGATTATACCGATTATCAAGAGTATCTCTGTGGTCAATGCGATGTTGAAGATTGGAAGGAAATTGTTGCAGTTTCGGTAGGAACAAATCACACTGTCGGACTGAAAATGGATGGCTCGGTGGTGGCTGTCGGCGATAATGATAATGGTCAGTGCGATGTAAAAGACTGGAAAGATATTGTTGCAATTTCGGCAGGGGGTAATTACACCGTCGGACTGAAAGCAGATGGTACGGTGGTGGCTGTCGGTGAAAATGATGACGGTCAGTGCGATGTAAAAAGATGGAAGCTGTTCAAAACCGAAGCAGAGAAAGAAAAAGATTATTACGACGCATGCAAATTGCAGGAATTAGGAGCATCTTACGATCTTAGAAAAGCCGTTGAGATATTCAAGAGCTTAAAGAATTATAAAGATGGTGCTGAACGCTTAAAAGCGTGTTCAATTTCGCTTCTCAACACTGAAAAATCTGACCTGCAAACCGAGCTTTCCAACCTAAAAGGCTTTTTCTCCGGCAAGCGCCGCAGGGAAATTGAAGCGCGGCTTGCGGAGATCGACAACGAACTGAAAAAACTGTAACATATCTATGGCGCAATTAAAAAGATATACAAAGGAGAGAGATATATGATTTGGGAAATAATTGCTTCTGTTGCTACAGCCTTATCTGTAATGTTTGCGGTGGCAACATATTGGATTGATCGTAAAACCAAGAAAAAGGCAGAAACAATCCATGCGGTTGATCATATTCTGGATAGCTACTATGAATATGTTAAAGGGAAAGATCTCAAAAAGGACTATAACGACTACGTTAAGTTTTTAAGTATAGTTGAGCGGTTTGCCACAGATGCAAATGAAGGTGTACTATCCAAGAAAACTGTTAAAAAACGTTTGAGTATTTTTCTTGTCAATGAGTACGATAAAAATATGAGAGAAGTCATTTTACAGCGGCGAAAACAGTTTTCAAGGGAAAGCTATTATGAACAAATCGAGAGATTAATCAAATATCTGAAATCTTAGTATAAAAAGCGAGGGTAATTACCATGTCAAAATTCGTAATTGAATGTCCCAATTGCGGGAAATATGCCGAAGCGCGCAGCGGATTTTTTGCGCGCAAGAAGATCGACTGCTCATGCGGTCATGTTATCAACGTCCGCACCGAGCGGATCGCCGCGCGCGAGTGTCCGCACTGCGGCAACAATGTGGTCTTTGACCAGAAAAAGGGCGCGGACGCCAAGTGCCCCGTCTGCCATGAGCCGATCAACACCATGGCGGAGCAGAGCAAAGTCGCCGAGTTTACCTGCGGTCAATGCGGCGTGCACCTGCGCGCGTCAAAAAGCGCTTCAACCTACACCTGCCCCGTCTGCGACCATGTCAACGACGTAGCCGAACGTGCGATGGCGGAAAAAATCAAGCGCGACGGTATCGCATCCGTCATCAAATATGAGGGCGACAATTCTACATTCATCTGGAAGCACCCTGTCGAGGATTTTAATTACGGTTCTCAGCTTATCGTCCATGAATCGCAGGAGGCGGTGTTCTTCAAGGACGGTCAGGCGCTCGATACCTTCGGTCCCGGCAGATATACGCTCGAAACTCAGCAGCTTCCCATGCTCGAAAAGCTCTATAAGCTGCCCACCGATACCGAGGGTACGTTCCACAGCGAAGTCTACTTCATCAACAAGACCGTGCAGATGGCAGTCAAGTGGGGCACGCCCGAAAAGGTGCGCTTTATCGATCCGCTCACGGGCACGCCGCTCGAGCTGGGCGCGTCCGGCGAGATGAATCTCATGGTCGATGACGGCAGAAAGCTGCTCATCAAGCTCGTCGGCACCATGAAGGGCATTGCGTGGGAGGACGGCGGCATGGGCTTCACCAAGTCGCTGCAAAGTTCTTTCCGACCGCTGATCGCGAACGCGGTCAAAACCAACCTGCCCACGGTCATCAAATCTAATGAGATCGACCTGCTCGAAATCGACGAAAAGCTCGATTTGATCTCGGAGTCACTGGTCGGTAAAATCAAACCCGGCTTTGAAGAGTACGGTCTGACCATCGCGCAGTTCTATGTAAATAACGTGGTGCTGCCCGAAAACGACCCGAACTTCAAGCGCATTCGTGAGCTGCACACAGTCGTTTTGCAGTCAAAGGTATTGCAGGCGGAGGCTACGGTAAAGACCGTTGAAGCGCAGGCCACGGCGCAGTACCGCACCGCGCAGGAGCGCAGCAAGGCGGAGATCGAGGCGGCGCGCAGAGAAGCCGTACTCGAACAGCAGATGACCGAAACCGAGGTCGCCAAGCGTGCGGCAGAGCGCGAAGTCATCAAGGCGCAGGCAGAGGCTCAGGCTATGCGCATGCAGGGACTCACCGAAGCGGAGATCATGAAAGCCAAGGGCTACAGCCAGAAGGACGTCCTGCAAGCCGACGTGCAGAAGGCGTACGCCGAGGGCATCGGCAATATGGGTCCCGCAATTTCTTCCGGCGGTGGCGGCGGCAGCGTTGTCGGCGACATAATGGGTCTCGGAATCGGCATGGCGGCGGCGCAGACGGTCATGCCTCAAATGAGCAATATGTTCAGCGGTATGAATCCCAATCAGAACGCCGCGCCCGAACCAACACAAGCTGCAAACGACACGCCGAAGGGCTGGGATTGCCCGTCCTGCGGCTGTCAAAATATCACCAGTAAATTCTGTCCTGACTGCGGCTCTAAAAAACTCGAACCGAATACTGCTGATACATGGGACTGCCCGTCCTGCGGCTGCAAAAATATCACCAGCAAATTCTGCCCCGACTGCGGTTCCCGAAAACCTGAGGAAAACAAAGGTTGGAATTGCCCAGAATGCGGCTGTCAAAATATCAAAAGCAAGTTCTGTCCCGACTGCGGCAGCAAAAAGCCTGAGGAAAAGAAGGGCTGGATCTGTCCTGACTGTGGCAAAAAAGACATAATGACCAAGTTCTGCCCCGAGTGCGGCAGGAAGAAAGAACAGTAATTCGTTGCGAGCAAATAATTAGACATCACATAAAGGAGTAAGGAACATGGCTATATTTAAATGTAAAATGTGCGGTGGCGCACTTGATATCACAGAAGGCATGACCGTCTGCGAGTGCGAGTATTGCGGATCGCAGCAGACGATCCCGAAGCTTGATGATGATCGCAGGGCAAATCTTTATGACCGCGCCAATCATTTTCGCCGCAACAACGAATATGATAAAGCGGAGCGTATCTATGAGCAGATACTGAATGAGGACAATACCGATTCCGAAGCTTACTGGTCCCTTGTTCTCTGCCGATACGGTATTGAATATGTAGAGGATCCGGCTACGCATAAGAGGGTGCCGACCGTCAACCGAGCTCAGTACACCTCGATTTTCGATGACGATAACTACAAGTCGGCTATCGAGCACGCCGATACATATCAGTGCACAGTATACGAGAACGAAGCAAAGGCAATCAATGAGATACAAAAGGGCATTCTCGCGATCTCGCAGAAGGAAGAGCCCTTTGACGTGTTCATCTGTTACAAGGAGACAGACAACAGCGGCAGACGCACGCGCGACTCGGTACTTGCGAACGACCTGTATCACCAGTTGATACAAGAGGGCTTCAAGGTATTCTTC
>CACYDE010000017.1 GCA_902773045.1 uncultured Ruminococcus sp.
TTAATGGACATTGGGGTAAGGGTGATGACAATAGCTCCGATCGAAGAATAAGCTCGGATTCGACAGCGAAAACTATTCTTTGCATCCACGGTTTACGATAAACTCTACATTCATTGTACTTTTGAGTATGGGAATTTTGAGATCATAATTTGACCCTTTTTGCTGATAAAAAAAGTTTTTGTGTAATTTTTAAATTTGCTCATTTACAGCAATCAATTAAAATAAAAGAATAAAACATAAAGGAAAGGCAGAAAATATTATGGTATATGTATTTTTGGCACAGGGCTTTGAAGAGATCGAAGCTCTTGCGCCGGTTGATGTTCTTCGCAGATGCGGAGTAGATGTAAAAACCGTAGGTGTGGGTGAGAAAACCGTTTTGAGTTCTCACAATGTTCCGATAACGGCGGATATAACCGACAGTGAAGTCGAAAAGGACGGACTTGAAGCCGTTATTCTTCCCGGAGGTATGCCGGGAACATTGAATCTCGAAAAATCTCCCGTTGTTCAGGAATATATAGACTATGCGGCGGAAAACGGACTTTATGTCTGTGCTATTTGTGCCGCACCGTCCATTCTCGGTCATAAGAATCTGCTCAGCGGCAGAAAAGCTACCTGCTTCCCGGGTTTTGAAAAGGATCTTTACGGAACGGAGTCTACGGGCGATTTTGCCGTTGCGGACGGTAATTTCATCACGGGCAGAGGCGCAGGCGCAGCGGTTGAGTTTGGTTTGCTCATTGCTTCAAAACTTTGCGGCGAGGAAGCTGCCGAGAAGACAAGGAAGTCGATGCAATGTCCGTAAATAACAACTCAAATGACATCAGGGAAGTGAAATCCGATCTCCGCAGCGGTTTCAAAAACAAACGGATCGGTATGACCGAGGAACAAAAGCTCAACATGGATTCGGAGATCCAGAGCAGGTTCCTTACGCTCAGACAGTATGCTTCGTGCAGCACTGTCTTTACATACGTTTCCAAGGACATTGAAGTTGATACCTTCGCGATCATCCGTGCGGCATGGGCTAACGGGAAACGTGTTGCCGTTCCGAGATGCGTCAAGGATTCCCGTGAAATGGATTTTTATTATATCGAGTGTATGGAAGACCTTGAAGAGGGAAGCTTTGGGGTCAGGGAACCGATCGAAAGCAAGTGCGTTAAAGTCAAAGATCTTTCCAAGGGACTTTGTATCGTTCCGGGGCTGAGCTTTGACGCGGAGGGCTATCGTCTGGGATACGGAAAAGGTTACTATGACCGTTTTCTTTCCAGATTCGGCGGAGATACCGTGGGGCTTTGCTACAGCAACTGCATAAAGTGGAAACTTCCTCACGGGCGTTACGACCGCGCGGTGGATATGATAGTGACCGATAGATATATCAGAAGAACAGGACGAAAAAACAGTGTATGATCCGGAATACATGATTTATGTACTCCTTCGATAAAGTAAAGAAAGGAACTGTTGATATGAGTGATGATTTACATTCAAATGACGAGCTGGAAAAAAAGCTCGGCGCCAACAGACGAGAGAAGGTTGAAAGCTTCAGTCTCAATATCACCGATATTGACGATGATGATTACGACGATATAATTTTCCCGGATGACCCGGAAGATGATGAGGACGACGAACCGGAGATCGGAGTGGAGAACTTTACTGTTCCGTCGAGAAAAAACGACGATGACTCAAAGCGTTCGGAAAAGGAACAGGAAAGGAAGCGAAAGGCGGCTTTAAAGGCGGAGCGAAAAAGAAAAAAGAAAAAGGTCAGAAAAAACGGCTGCGTTTCAAGAGTCATCTGGCTTGTGGTTGTCGCTGTTCTCGGAGTTTTTCTTGCTCAGTTTCTCCTTGTGGGAATTAATGATCTTTTGGGGATCAGCCGCGGCGAAGAAGAAACGCTCATTATTCAGATCCCCGATAACGCGGATATCGATCAGGTGACCGATATACTTCACGAAAACGGCGTAATCAGCAATGAATCTTACTTCAAACTCTACGCTAAGGTGACGAAGGACGAGCTGAATTTCAACAAGGGCGCATACGAAATGAAAAATAACATGGACTATGAGGCTATCATAAATTATCTTCAGTCTAATACAAACCGTGTCGATACGGTACAGCTTCAGTTCACCGAGGGAATGACCGTTCTCGAAATTGCGGACAAGCTTGCCGAAAACGAAGTTTGCAGCAAGGATGAGTTTTTGAAGCTTTGTAATTCCGATGATTTTGACAAGGACTTTACTTTCCTTAAGGACGGACGTTCGAAGCTTTCGGGGGTTTACTATAAACTCGAGGGATACCTCTTCCCGGATACTTACGAATTCTATCACGGAGAGAGTGCGAAGACTACGATCTATAGATTCCTTAACAACTACGAAGCGAGAGTTTATTACACAAAACAGCGCGTAGAGATAAAAGAGCAGGAAGAGTACGATCCTTACGCTTATAATCCCGACACGGACACCGACACGAGAAAAACCAAGAAATATGAGAAGCTCACAATTGAGGAGCAGGCTAAAAAGCAGGGAATGACGATGGACGAGGTAATGATCCTCGCTTCAATGATCCAGGCGGAAGCTGCGAATAAGGAGGATATGTACAACGTTTCTTCCGTATTCCATAACAGACTTGATACATTGAAATCAGGCGGCTACACATCCTACGGAGAGTATATCAAGGGAACGCTGGGTTCCGACCCGACAATATATTATCCTTACAAGAAAAATACCGTTCCTTCGGGTTTTGAAAGCACGTACGACACTTACAAGATCGAAGGACTTCCGGCAGGACCTGACTGTAATCCCGGTATGGACGCTATCCAGGCGGCGCTTTATCCGAATGACACAAACTATTACTTCTTCTGTCATAAGGCTGCGACCGAGGACAGCGAAGCCGAAGCATTCTACGCGGCAACGGCTGCCGATCACGAGTATAACCTTTCACGTGCAGGTCTGAAATAATTATATTTTTGATGAATGACGGCGGCACCTGCGGAAAACGCGGGTGCCGATTTGGAGTGAAAATTAATTTATGGAAAAGAAAAAGTATGAAGTTCTTTCTCCGGCAGGCGATCTCGAGTGTCTGATCTCCGCAGTGAATTTCGGTGCGGACGCAGTTTATCTTGCCGGTGAACAGTTCGGAATGAGAACCGCGTCGAAGAATTTTAACGATGAAAACCTTGCCAAAGGGATCGAGTACGCTCACGGCAGAGGCGTTAAAGTCTACATAACATGCAATACTTTGCCGAGAAACAGTGAAATAGATCAGCTTCCGAGGTTTCTGGAAACGGCACAGGCTTTGAATGCGGACGCTTTCATAATCGCCGACCTCGGCGTAATGGAGCTTGCGAAAAAATATGCGCCAAAGGTGGAAAGGCATGTTTCCACCCAGGCAGGCATTGTGAACTACGCGACGGCAAATGCGTTCTATAATATGGGAGCGTCAAGAGTGGTTCTGGCAAGAGAACTCTCCGTTCGTGAGATCGCTGAGATAAGATCGAAAATACCCGATGATCTTGAAATTGAAGTTTTCGTTCATGGGGCGATGTGCGTTTCGTTTTCCGGAAGATGTCTTATTTCAAGCTACATGACGGGAAGAGACGCAAACCACGGCGACTGCGCTCAGCCGTGCCGCTGGAAATATCATCTTTATGAGGAAAACAGACAAGGTCAGTATTTCCCCGTTGAGGAAAATGATAAAGGAACTTTTCTCTACAATTCGAGGGATCTCTGCATGATCGAGCATATTCCCGAACTTCTTGAAGCGGGAGTGACCAGTCTTAAAATTGAGGGCAGAGCCAAGTCCGCGTATTATACGTCTGTAATTACAAACGCCTACAGCAATGCTGTAAAGGATTATATCCGCATGGGCGATAATTATACTCTTGCTCCGTGGATCAGGGAGGAGGTCGGCAAGGTCAGTCACCGCGAGTATAACACCGGATTTTTCTTTGGGAAAGAACCTGGTCAGGTCACCGGCAACGGCGGATATATAAGAGATTATGACGTTGTCGCAATGTGTGAGGAGAGCGGCGGCGAGTATAATGTTATTACGCAGAGAAATAAATTTTACTCCGGTGATACTCTTGATATTTTACCTCCGGGAGGAAAATCTTTTGAAGTGACTGCGATCGAGATCAAAAATCAATTCGGAGAAATTGTTGAAAGCACCCCTCATGCGATGGAGAAGCTTTATCTGAAAACAAATGTTGAGATTCCGAAGGGGTCTTATCTGAGAAAGAAAAGAGTCTGATCCGAAGGATCAAGGAAGTACACAATAACTTTTATTCGACAACAGAATATACTTAAATATTTAACACCCGCGTTTTACAATATTAGTATGACGCGGGTGTTTTTTGCAAACAATACACGCAAAGAAAGGGCTGCTGAGATAATGAATGTCAAAACAATTTATGACGACGGAGAACTGACCGCGCTTTTGTTTGGTGAGATAGATCATCATACGGCGCGTGATATACGTCTGAGCGTTGACAGTGAGATCGAAAAACATCACCCCACAAAGCTTATTCTTGACTTTAGGAGAGTCAAATTCATGGACAGTTCCGGGATCGGGCTTATTATGGGGCGTTATCGGCTTATGAAGCTTGTGGGAGGAGAGATCGTTCTGTGTAATGTTCCTCCGCATCTCGAGCGGATCATTGCGCTTTCGGGTGTTCGCTCGATCACAAAATAAACGAGGAGAAAAACGATGGAATTGATGAATGAAATGAATCTTACATTTTCAAGCAAAAGTATGAACGAGAATTTTGCGCGAACCGCTGTCAGCGCATTTGTTCTTCCGCTTGATCCTACGATAACCGAACTTGCGGATATAAAAACAGCTGTTTCCGAAGCGGTCACGAATTCGATCATTCACGGTTATGAGTACGGCGAAGGTCAGATAGGGATCAATGCTAAAATTTATGACAATGGCCGTATTGTCATAAAAATCAAAGACAAAGGAAAAGGGATAGAAAATATCGCTCAGGCGATGGAACCCCTTTTTTCAACTGTCGGCGGCGAACGCGCGGGTCTGGGGTTTGCAGTCATGCAGAGCTTTATGGACAAGCTGAAAGTCACTTCAAAGGTTAATTGCGGAACGAGTGTGACTATGGAAAAATACATAATAAGGCGAAGCAAAGCTTTAAATGACGACGTTAACCCGTGAAGATGCGGCGCGCGAGAATTTGGGGTTGGTACACAGCATAGCAAACCGATTCAAAGGGCGAGGGATCGAATACGACGATCTTTTCAGCGCAGGATGTCTTGGACTTGTCAAAGCAGTCGACAGGTTTGACGAAAGCAGGGGATTATGCTTTTCAACGTATGCCGTTCCTTTAATCATGGGGGAGATCAAAGGATTGTTCAGGAAAAGCGGTGCTGTCAAGGTCAGCCGCAGCCTGAAAGAAACGGCTTTGAAGGTGGCGAGATGCCGCGAAGAGTACATAAACCGCAACGGAACCGAACCCACGGTCGCTGAGGTCGCAAAAATGACGGAAATCACGGAGGAACAGGCGATAGAGGCGATGTGTGCGTGTCGTCAGCCGGTGTCTTTGACTGCGTCGGAGAGTGAGGACGGAGAGATATCGCAAGTGGATATCCCTATCGAATCGGGTGAGGAGAAGCTTGCGGAGAAGTTAAGTCTTGAACAGGAGCTTTTAAAACTCAGGGAAGACGACAGACAGCTGATCGTTCTCAGATATTTCAAAGGAATGACTCAATCTCAGACAGCGAAAGTCCTCGGAACGTCACAGGTTCAGATAAGCCGCCGCGAGAAGAAGATCTTAAAGTTGCTCAGAGAAAAATTAAGCTGACTCACTAAAAAGTTTTGATAAAGCTTTTTCAAAAGCACCACAAGGGCAGAGATTTGCCAATATAATAAGAATATCTTGTTTAAAATATTATAGGAAAATAATGGATAAGATATTGACAAGTTTATCTAAAAAGTAGTATAATAAACTACAATACGGTTATAATTTTATTTATCAAACAAATGATATGTTTTGTTTGTGAAAAAACTGCAGTTAAATTTTTAAGGAGTGGTACATATTATGAAAAGACTGATGGCAGCAGCTATCTGTGCGGCATTGCTCGTAAGCTGTATGACAGCGATCACGGCGAATGCAGATGTCACAGATGTTGACACTGCGTCCGAAACAGAAGTAATTTCCGATTCAGAAGCTGTGTCGGATAATGATTCGGAAACCGAAACGACGGCTGCAAATGATTCGGAAATCGATTCCGATGTTGAAACAGACAGCAAAACTTCGGAAGAGTCGGGGGAGAGCGTTCGTTTCCCTGTCGACGATATTGAGAAATATAACAAAGATGTTAAAGAGTACGCGGAGAATACCAAACGCTGTTCGGATGTCGACATCACCAAAACGATCTCTATGTCGGATTTTGCTCAGGCTTCGGGTTGGAATAACCGCCAGGGAGTTCTCGGACATTTTGTTTCCGATCTTACGGGTGACGGAAGATTGGAAATTGTCCGTTACAAATTTGAGGACAACAAGCTGAGATGCGAAGTTGTAAGAATGAATGAATCCGATTCGAACGGAACGCCGCGTGAGACGATCATCACTTCGATCGAATTCGAATCTTCGGGAATTGACGCGGACTGCCTCATCGGAGGAATAACGACGATCAACGGAAAGAAGTGCATATACTTCGAGAACGTTGATTCCGCGAAATATTTTGTGACCGGAATGAACTGGAAATACAAGCTCTTGACTTTTGATGAAAAGTACACCGAAACATTTTCGGTTGAGCAGAAAGCTCCGGGAAGCACAGGCTTTGAGTGCGTAAGATACAGTCAGGGATCAGAAATCCCCGAGGTTTTGAGAGTGGATCAGACGGCTGATGACAAAGGAGAGGCGTTTGGAACATCCATCAAGACATTTTGGAAAATGGGAGATCAGGGAACGATGGCGGAAGCTATCGCCAAGCAGCTCGTTGAAGAGGGAATGAGCGGTACCACAAAGACTGTCGGTGATTCCATGACCGCGCTGCAGTTTAATAATTTCACTACAACGGCTGATTATGATCCGTTCGCTTTCCCGTCATACTACAATGAGTCTTCCGTAAAGCCGATCATGTATTGGATCAATGCTCCGAAGGACAACACCCCTTCCGCAGATCAGACATACGATTTCGTTTCGGCGACAAAATTCCTTGCGGCCGAAGATGATCCGTTTGATACGTTTGATATCCCCGAAAGTGATTCCGAAGATTCGGACGAGCCGTCTGATATCGATGCTTCCGATTCGGAGAAAGAAGATTCCGATTCGGATTCTCAGTCCGATTCCGAGTCCGACTCTGATAAAGCTCCCATCGAACAGCCCGACTATGACAAGTATGTCAAGGAAGTTCTCGTTCCCAAATACGGCATGGCTGACACAAAGAGAGTCGATAAAATTATCGCAGAGAGTGATATCGGAAAGGTGGATAACTGGGTTCTCCGTGACGGTATTCTCGACTATGTTGTTGGTGATATGAACGGCGACGGCGTCAACGATCTTGTTGTCTATCGTTTTGACGGAAAGGCTTCGAGAAACACACTTCTTGCAGATTTCTACTGGACAGGCGGAAAGGGCAAGGATATCAAATCCTGCAACTCTGTTGTTGTTTCATGCGCGGATCCTTATGATTTTGATTACATGGCAGCAGGTATGATGGACGTTAAGGGTGAGAAATATATTTACGTTGAGCACAACAACCACGCCATCTATACGGAAAAGGGCGAGAACATCGCTTATGAGTTCTTCAAGCTGACTCCTGACGGTCGTGCTTATTCGAAATACAGAATTTTGAGAAGCATGCAGTCGAGCAGCGGTTATGATTATGTCCTTGAAACAACAACATACAACAATGACGGTACCGGAACTGTTTCAAGAGAAGTGATCTGGGATCACACCGCCCCCAACAGAGGAACGGAAGCTAAGGCGATCAAAGATACGCTTTCATCTATCGGTCTTGAAAGTACAAAAAAGACGATCGCCAACTCTATTCATGATGATCTTGAAGTTTATGACCACGGTGACCAGGATATAACTCGTCAGGCTCCGTCTTATTTTGACAAGAAGTATCTTGTTAAGCCTGTATGCATGATGACTGCTTTGTGGGGTAATGTTTACAACATGGTTCCGCCGCTCGATTTTGTAAACTTTGTTTATGCCGGATTTGATCGCCCCAATCTTACGGAGCAGACAGAATCCGACACCGATACAAGCAGCGGTAACAGCGGCAGCAGCGGCAGCGGAAACAGCAGCAGTTCGTCCTCTTCAAGCAGCAATACAAGCACTTCCACCACGGCTGCAGCAACCACGGATACTGTATCGACAGGTGTGATGACAACAGGTCTCGGCGGTTTGGTCGGCGTATTCTTCGCCAGCGGTGCAGCTTCATTGGCTTTGAAGAAGCGCAAAAAGGACGAAGAGGAGTAATCCCCGAGGCGGTTCTTAAACAGCCACTGATAAAGTCTTTTTGAATATTGATAACAAATCACAGCATAAACTCAAAACGGGTTTGTGCTGTGATTGTTTTATTACAACACTTTTAGTGTTGTGTGTGAATTTGCAATAATATAAAAATATTAAATTGTGAAAGAGGAAGAGTTCACTTTAAGTGTGCTCTTCCTCTTTTAGCTTATTGGCTGTTTTCATGTCGGTGATGATAATATTCAAAGCTTTGATTTGATCGTTCGACAGACCTTCAATGTCGATAAGTTTACTGAAATCGGTCTCTCTGGGATTGTCGGTTTTTCCGAGAAGATAGTCGGTCGAAACGTGATAAAGATAGGACAATGCAACCAAGTTCAAAAGGCTTGGATAGCGTTCTCCGGTCTCATAAGAAGAGATAATTGACGGAGAACACATGAGTCTTTCGGCGACGATTTTTTGAGAATAGTGGTGTTCCTCTCGGAGTGTTTTTAGTTTGTTATGCAGGTCAATCAACATAATGTTCCTCCCCGTAAAGTATTGTTATAAAAGCAGTGTATAAAAAAAGAAAACACTATAATTAAAGAAAAAACTACACTTAAAGTGTTGACAAATACACTTTAAGTGTAGTATAATCAAAATTGTAACAGATATGTTGTATTTTGTGCGGTTTTATATTTATTATCATTTTTAATGGTACCTAAAATTATGATGTGAACTGTGATCCGGTGAAAATTAACACGTATCCGAAATTTTGAAGGAGTGAGCATAATGAAAAATTTTTTTCCTGTGTGCTTTGTGCGCTGTTAGCGTTTAGCACAATTTTAGTCTCGGCAGCCGAAGACGAAAATATTGGCTCGGGCGGAACTGTGAGCAAAAAAGAAAAGATAATTGACTGTTTGATCAGTGACGAAAGCTGGTTTAAAAATGCCGAAGGAGTTGAGTTGTATATTCAGTTTGTGGATCTGGATTTTGACGGCAATCTGGAATTTCTGACAGAGGCAGTATCGCAAAACGGATATGTCAATACTCATGTATACAATATCGGTATGGATGATTATGATGGTCTTGCAAAAACAGACGGAAGTTTTGACAGCACCATTTCCCCTAAGAATCTGATAGGATATTATGATACGAAAAGTAAAAAGTACAGAACAATAGGCTCAACCGATACGAGAGGTATTAAAGAACAGTCTGTCAATGCATATCATTACGATTATGAAGTGTTGAATGACAGTAAAGATTCAAGGCGGTTTGTTAATAAGTCGATAGCTTATTATCAAATCAGCAATGGTCATTTGGATCCAAACGGTGAAAAAATTTATTTCGATGGAAACGGTAATGTTGTTACCGAGTCTGATTATAATTCTATCATTGAGAATTATTTGTCGGGGTTGGTTAATGTTAATATGAAGTTTGAAACATATTCTTTCCCTGTCCTTCCCAATAATGAGTACAGCGTAATGACGGAAGATAAGAAAAGAGAAAAATTAGGGGAATTGTATGATTCCTTCATTTATGACCCTTATGAAAAGGACAGAGATAATCAGGAGCCTGATAATAACGAAAATTCGGACTCGGATTCGTCATCGAAACTTGAGCATGATATACAGGAATATGAGGCTGATGATCTTATCAATAAGACGATTCCCGAAATTATTGAGATTATGGGAGGAGAATATGATTGTGCAGGAGGCGATCGGGCGGAAGATCTTACAGGAATTGATGACTCAAAATCAATTTTGACATTCCGGAATGAAGAAAAAATTCCCGGAATGAAATTTTGTTGGATAGGTATGGTTACCAATGGCTTTGATTCCTATATCCGTTCTTCCCTTGAAAAAGGAGAGTATTCTCTCTATGCAATTCAGGTTACCGGTCAGGCTAAAGCTGATGAGAAAATAAGTGCCGATATGAATTACGATGATTGTTCCAAAGCACTCGGAAAGTTTGATTGTGAACTTTCGTACATGAAAACCTTCAATGGCAGAGAAAAAACAATTTCTTATACTTATGAGAGTCAAAACGCTGATGTGATTTTAAACTTTGAAATTGATTCTTCATTGCAGAAAAAAATTGATGATGGTCAAACAAAGTTTACTTCGGACGAGATGCACAATAGCAATCCTAAATTAAGGAATGTTGAGGTTTTGAAGGGGGATGTAACGACCGAAACAGATTCTGAGAACGATGATACTTCCCATTATGATTCAGAATCGGATTCGCTGCCGGATCCGACCCCGATTCCCGTTGTGAAAGAATATACCGCAACGGAGCTTATAAATAAAACAATTCCGGAAATCATTGAAATTATGGGCGGAGAATATGATTGTGGAGCCGATAGAGCCAAAGATCCTACCGGAATCGATGATGCGAATTCAATTTTCTCAATATATAATCAAGAAAAAATTCCGGGAATGAAATTCTGCTGGGTCGGCATGATTACCAATGGTTTTGATTCTTATATCCGTTCGTCCCTTGAAAAAGGAGAGTATCCTCTCTATGCAATTCAGGTTACCGGTTCGGCTAAAGCTGATGAAAAAATAAATGCCGATATGAATTACAATGATTGTTCCAAAGCGATTGGAAAGTTCGATTGTGAACTGTCATATATGAAAACTTACAACGGCAGAGAAAAAACAATTTCTTATTCTTATGAAAGTCAAAACGCTATTGTGATTTTAAACTTTGAAATTGATTCGTCATTACAGAAAAAAATTGACGCAGGTCAAACTGAATTTACGTCAGATGAAATGCGTGAAAACAATTCTAAATTAAGGAATATTGAAGTCTTTAAAAACAGCAATTCAACCGATACCGATTCGGCTGTTGATTCCGAGTCATCCGGAAATGGCAGTGCAAATAACGGTAACTCCAATTCCAACTCCAACTCCTCAGGCAATAACTCATCTGCAAACACTTCATCATCAGTATCGCCTGTTTCTACAGGTGTTATCACAACAGGTGTTTCCACTATTGCTCTTATTTTAGTCGTTAGCGGCGCAGCAGTTATTGTTTCGAGAAAGCGCAGAAAAGATTGATATCAAAATTTACGATAAAGGACATTATTTTTTCCTGTTAAACAAATCACAGCATAAACTCAAAACGGGTTTGTGCTGTGATTGTTTTCAAAAATCCCAAAAAACGGGATTTTTTTACCTCATTGATTTTTTTGTGGATTTTTGATGTATAATGAATACGGACTTAAAAGACATATAAGTTACAACCTTCTTTATCACCCATAGTTTTTTCGGCGGGCAGATTTTGAGAAGAATCTGCCCGGGAAGGTTAGACATAAAAATAAATATCAGCGGCACAGATTCGGGTTTTTACCGAGCTGTGCCGCTTGAACATTATCTATGTATTGAGAAATATAATGTCTTGCCGCCTAAGTAATTTGTTCTGTAAGATCATCTGATCAGTGGTTAGCTATAGATTATATTTTCTTCCCGATATACGCTTGATATATTTCGAATGCCGTTACGGGGTCATGATACAGCCGGAGAATTCATTCCTTGATCTGTAAAGTCGTTCAATGGGAGCGTATTTTCATTTGAGATGCCGACTGTTCCGACAAGCCTGTTTATTTTCATGATTACAGAATATCGGCAATTTCATAAATGAGCTTTTCCGATTTTTCCCAGCCCAAGCACGGATCGGTGATCGACTTTCCGTAAACAGTGCCGCTGACAGGCTGGTTTCCGTCTTCGATGTAGCTTTCGATCATAAGTCCTTTGACGAGCTTTCTGATCTCTCCGTTTTCATGGATACTGTGGATAACATCGTGGCTTATGCGGATCTGTTCAAGGAATTGCTTTCCGGAGTTTGCGTGATTTGTGTCAATTATCACCGAAGGATTTTTAAGTCCCTTTTCATGGTAAGCTTCGGACAGCCTGAGAAGATCCTCATAGTGGTAGTTTGAAATATTCTGACCCTGTGAATTCGTACGGCCTCTCATGATCGCATGAGCAAGCTCGTTTCCTGTGCTTTCAACTTCCCAGCCGCGGTAGATGAAAGTGTGAGAACCCTGCGCCGCTTTTATTGCGTTGAGCATAACCGAAACATCGCCTCCGGTGGGATTTTTCATTCCTACGGGAATTTCGATCCCGCTTGCCGTGAGACGGTGCTGCTGATTTTCAACAGAACGCGCACCCACCGCAACGTAAGAAAGCAGATCGGAGAGGTAACGGTAATTATCGGGGTAAAGCATTTCATCTGCGCTTGTAAGGCCTGTTTCGGCGAGAACCCGTCTGTGAAGCTTTCTTATTTTCGTCACGCCTTTGAGCATATCGGAATCGGTGAGAGGATCGGGCTGATGAAGCATTCCTTTGTAGCCTTCGCCGGTGGTTCTGGGTTTGTTTGTGTAAACTCGGGGGATAAGAAGAAGCTTGTCCTTGACGTCTTCCTGTACCTTAGAGAGACGTGTTACGTAATCCATGACGGAAGATTCATAATCAGCCGAACACGGTCCTATTATCAGAAGAAATTTGTCCGATTCACCCGTGAAAACTTTTTTGATCTTTTCGTCTCTTTCAGCTTTGATTTTTGCGTGTTCCTCTTTGACCGGGTATTGTTCTTTAAGCTCCTTCGGAATAGGCAGCTTTCTTTTAAATGTACAGTTCATATTTTTCTCCTCCGTTTATATAATTTCTGCGCAATAAAAAACCGATGTTCACGTGTGCAAACATCGGTTCAAAAGACTTAATAAACATAATACAAAATTATATTGACCATTTGATGTTTGACGCACAGCGAATCGAACCGGAGTAATAATATCCCGGTGCGCTAAAGTAAAAGTATGAATATACATTGCTGATCTTCATAAAATTACTCATAATGCATGCGCCCTTCCTTAGAGTTTGGTTGATGTAACCTTGTAAACAAGTATAACAAAGTTTTTACGGTGTGTCAAGTATATTTTGAATTAATTTTAACGATTTAAAGCTTTTACTTACTGAAATGTTATAATTCGGGGGAAATATCAAATCCGTTTTCCGTAAGCATAATTTTATCCTGCGCGGTATTATTTCCCGATGTTGTGAGCATATCTCCTGTGATAGTAGCATTTGCTCCGCAGAAAAATGCTTCTTTTCCGCTTTCTTTCATCATATTTCTTCCTGCGGCGAGTCTGATGTAAGCAGTGGGATTTATGAATCGAAAAATTGCAATGGTTCTGAGGATCTCATCTTCCGTGATTACGGGAAGGTCGCCGAACGGCGTTCCTTTGATCGGCATGAGTGAATTGATCGGTATGGATCCGATCCCAAGTTCACTGAGCGTCAGCGCCATATCGATCCGATCTTCCCATGTTTCTCCCATTCCGATTATCCCTCCCGAACAGACTTCAAGTCCGGCTTTTTGAGCGGTTTTGATGCAGTTGATTTTGTCATCGAAGGTGTGAGTTGTGCAGATATTGGGGAAGTTCCTTCTTGATGTTTCAATGTTGGAGTGGTAATGTGTAACGCCGTTTTCGCGGAGCTTTATGAATTGCTCCTCCGTTAACAATCCGTGAGACGCACAGAGCGCGATCCCCGGACATTCCTCTCTCATTTTTGAGTATATTTCTATAGCCTGATCGAAAGCGTTTCCGCAAAGAGTCCGTCCCGCTGTGACGATCGAAAACCGGTGGACTCCGTTTGCTTCGTTTCGTTTGCATTCCTTCAGGACTTCCGATTTATCAAGCAGATCATATTCCGCTGCGCCGGTGTGATGGTGGGCTGATTGTGCGCAGAACTTGCAGTTTTCGCTGCATCTTCCCGCACGTCCGTTGATGATGGAGCATAGATTCACATGATCTCCGCAGAGTTCTTTTCGGATTTTGTCTGCACCCTTTTTGAGTAGATCGAGATCTCCGTCGATCAGAAAGGAGAGATCATCGTTTCTGCCGAGTCGTTTTCCTTCTATAATTTCATTTGCCAAAGTTTCAAACATTTTTATCACCTTTCTTTATTGTCACCTTCGATTCCTGACTATAGGTGACAACGTAAAATCATTATAATCTTTTTTGTCGCTGTTGTCAATCATAAACACGGAAAATGATTTTTCCCGTTTCTCTTGTGGATGGCAATTATAAATCAATAATTATTTTTATTTTTTTGTTGACAATAACGCTTCTTTGCGATATAATAATTATTAATAGATCAAATGCGATGATAGGGTTTAAGGTGTCGGAAGATATATTTTCAGAAAGTCGTTGGCTGATGTGAAACGGCAGTATCCCGAAAACCGAGCTCGCCCTTGAGCGGTCGACTGAAATGTGTTTTCACAGATTAGGAAGAACGGTTCTTCCCCGTTACAGGAAGTGGGCATTTTTGTGCCGAAAGAGTGGATTCATTACGAATCAATGAAAGTGGTACCGCGGAACTATGATGTATATAGTCTTCGTCTTTTGAAAAAGACGAAGACTTTTTTTATTTTTGAAATATTTGAACAAGGAGAAATAACTATGAAAAATTTTGAGAGATACAGCAGACAGTATTTTAACCCTCCGGTCAATGAGTACAAGTGGGTGAAAAAAGATTATATTGATACAGCTCCGACGTGGTGTTCGGTCGATCTTCGTGACGGAAATCAGTCGCTCATTATTCCTATGAGCATCGAAGAGAAGCTCAGCTTTTTCGAGCTTCTCGTGAAGATAGGCTTCAAGGAGATCGAGGTCGGTTTCCCGGCGGCGAGCGAAACGGAGTATAACTTTCTTCGCCGCCTCATTGAGGAGGACAGAATTCCGGACGATGTTACTGTTCAGGTTCTCACTCAGGCGAGGGAACATATTATTCTGAAAACATTTGAATCGCTCAAAGGCTGTAAGAACGCGATAGTTCATTTCTATAATTCCACATCTCTCGCTCAGAGGGAACAGGTTTTCAAAAAGTCAAAGGAAGAAATAAAGGAGATCGCAGTCAGCGGCGCAAAACTCATCAAAAGACTCCAGGAAGAGCAGGGAACGGATTTTCGCGTTGAATATTCTCCCGAGTCGTTTACGGGAACAGAGCCGGAGTATGCGCTTGAAGTCTGCAATGCGGTCCTCGATGTTCTCAAACCTACTCCCGATAAGAAGGCTATCATCAATCTTCCCGTGACGGTTGAACATTCCATGCCGCATATTTACGCAAATCAGATCGAGTATGTTTCCGACAGACTCAACTACAGAGACGCAGTTGAAGTTTCTCTCCACCCCCACAACGACCGAGGCTGCGGCGTTGCGGACACGGAACTCGGACTTCTCGCAGGCGCAGACAGAGTTGAGGGAACACTCTTCGGAAACGGTGAAAGAACCGGAAACGTTGATATAGTTACAGTTGCGATGAATATGTACTCACAGGGAGTAGATCCGAAACTTGATTTCTCCGATATTCCTTCGATCTGTGAACTTTATGAAAGAGTGACGAGAATGAAAGTCAACGAGCGTTCGCCTTATGCGGGTTCTCTTGTTTTCGCGGCATTTTCGGGTTCTCATCAGGACGCGATCGCAAAGGGAAAGAAGTGGCATGAGGAGAAGAACCTCACAACATGGACAATACCTTATCTTCCGATCGATCCTGCGGATGTGGGAAGAGAGTACGAAACCGATGTTATCCGTATCAATTCTCAGTCGGGAAAGGGCGGCGTAGGATATCTTCTCGAATCAAATTACGGCTTTACGCTTCCGAAAGCTTTTAGTGAAAAAGTGAGTTATTTCATTAAAAATGTTTCGGATGTCAACCATAAGGAAATGCTTCCGAACGAGGTTTTTGACGAATTCTACAAGGAATTTGTCAATGTTAAGGAGCCCATAAGGCTTAAGGATATCGTTTTCAAGAAAGTCAATAACGGCGAACGCATGCACGCTTCTATGGTGATAGATTTCCATGGAGAAGAAAAGACGATCGAAGCCGAAGGTTCGGGAAGACTCAGCGCAGTAAGCCGTGCGTTGAGGCACAGTCTTAATATTGATATCTCCGATCTTTCCTATACGGAACATGCGTTGGAAAGAGGTTCGGATTCGAAGGCCGTTACCTATGTCAGCATTACGGATAAAAACGGTAATGTTGAATGGGGAGCAGGCGTAAATAACGACATTATTTATTCCTCGGTCGACGCGCTTTTCTGTGCTATTAACAGACGCGAGAGGAATAAATGCAAAGGCTGATAAAGATGATATTTATTGACGGATATTGCATGGTGCATAAATTTCTCGATAATATATATTGGAAATATCAATACGATTATTTGGGAGCTTTGCTTGGCGGAATGAGTCTTTTGGAAGATAACGGTACCGCAGACCCCGCTTACGAGCGTGACTGGGATATCGCTGTCGGAAAAGCTTTTGACGAAAGCAGGGCTCACAATTACACCCCCGAGCTTGCGTACAAAGCAGCGATAATTTTTCTTGAGAGTTGGCTTGAAACAGGATCTGACGAAGATATCCGAAAAGTTTGCGATGGAATGAAAAAAGGAAAATTTACCGATTTGTGGAATGATTCGATCGAAAATTTCGGAAAGCCTTATTTGATGTTAAACGGAGATAATTCTTAAGATTTGCCGTTGGTCGGTCTTTGTGCGGCGTTTTAAGCCGATATTTCGGAAAAATATACGAAAACAGTAAAAACTCTATGAAAAAAGTTTGACGAACAGCTTGAAGAGAAGTATAATAAGATTGTCTGATTTGCAGAAAGAACCGAATGAAGGCATGAACCCGGGGTCGTATCCGCTTTGACGATCAACTCAAAACGCCGCGCGAAGCCATGCCGGGGTATGGGTGACGGCTAAAGCTTTGGCCGAAGAATAGCCTGTATTCGACAGAGAAAGCTATTATTTACATCGGCGACCCACGATAGACCTGTATTCATTGTAATTTTGAGTATGGGAAGTTTGAACTGCAATAATAATAAACACTTGATTCGACAGACAATAATTCTTGGAATTCATATATATAAAGGAGAGTACACATTATGGGTATGACAATGACGCAGAAGATCCTCGCCGCAGGCGCAGGACTTGACCACGTAGTTCCCGGTCAGCTGATAAAAACAAAGCTGAGTTTGGTTCTCGGAAACGATATTACAACTCCGGTCGCTATCAACGAATTTGAGAAAAACGGATTTGACGGAGTTTTCGATAAATCGAAAATCGCAATGGTCATGGATCACTTCGTTCCAAACAAAGACATCAAAGCGGCGCAGCAGACTCAGCAGTGCAGATGCTTTGCCTGTAAGTATGATATAGATAATTATTATGACGTAGGAGAAATGGGAATAGAACATGCTCTTCTCCCCGAAAAAGGTCTTGTCGCTCCGGGAGATATCGTTATCGGCGCAGATTCACATACCTGCACCTACGGCGCGGTAGGCGCGTTTTCAACGGGCGTAGGAAGCACGGATATGGCTGCCGGAATGGCAACGGGTGAAGCGTGGTTCAAAGTCCCGGAAGCTATCAAATTCAATCTCACAGGCAAGCTTAAGCCTTATGTTTCCGGAAAGGACGTTATCCTCTATATTATCGGAAAAATAGGCGTTGACGGAGCTTTGTACAAGTCTATGGAATTTACGGGAGAGGGCGTTGCGGAGCTTTCGATCGACGATCGTCTCTGCATTGCCAATATGGCAATAGAAGCCGGCGCAAAGAACGGTATTTTCGAGGTCGACGAACAGACTCTTGCGTATGTTGACGAAAGAGTAAAAAGAGATTATACTGTTTATAAGGCGGACGAAGACGCGGAGTACGAGAGAGTAATAAATCTTGATCTCGGAGTTATCGAGCCGATGGTTGCATGTCCTCATCTTCCCGAGAATACGAAAGACGCTTCAATGCTTTCCGACGTAAAGATAGATCAGGTGGTTATCGGTTCCTGTACTAACGGACGTATTTCGGATCTCAAAGCGGCTGCCGATATTCTCAAGGGAAAGCATGTTGCGAAGGGCGTGAGATGCATCGTGATCCCGGCTACTCCGACGATCTACAGACAGGCAATGAAGCTTGGATATATCGACACATTCATGGAAGCCGGATGCGCGGTTTCAACTCCGACCTGTGGTCCGTGTCTCGGCGGTTATATGGGTATCCTCGCCGAAAACGAGGTTGCGGTTGCAACGACAAACAGAAATTTCCTCGGAAGAATGGGTCATATCACTTCGAAGATCTATCTCGCAAGTCCTGCCGTTGCAGCGGCAAGCGCATTGACAGGCGTAATCACCGATCCGAGATCCATCGAAGAATAATAACTGTAACAGGAGATCATATATTATGAATGCACACGGTAAGGTACATAAGTACGGAAACAATATCGACACGGACGTTATTATCCCGGCAAGATATCTGAACACGGCAGACCACGCAGAACTTGCAAAGCATTGCATGGAGGATATCGACACAAGCTTTGTCGGCAAGGTTTCGAAGGGCGACATTATGGTCGGAGGAGCAAACTTCGGCTGCGGTTCGTCGAGAGAACATGCTCCGATCGCCATCAAAGCTTCGGGGATCGATTGCGTCATCGCGAAGAGTTTCGCGAGAATTTTCTACAGAAATGCGATCAATATCGGTCTTGCTATCCTTGAATGTCCCGAGGCGAGCGAAAAAATTGATGACGGCGACATTATCGGCATTGATTTTGACAGCGGTATTATCTGTAACGAAACGAAG
Source organism: uncultured Ruminococcus sp. (assembly GCA_902773045.1). GTDB lineage: Bacteria > Bacillota > Clostridia > Oscillospirales > Acutalibacteraceae > RUG592. The sequence goes on from CACYDE010000017.1 coordinate 19,040, forward strand.
TCCGAACAGTATCAGGCTCAGCCGTTCCCTGATTTTATCAAGGATATTATCAATGCGAACGGACTGTTGAATTCCATTAAAAATAAATAATTGCAAACTTAAACTTCCCTCTGTTTTTATCGAAAACTGTTTTTCAGGATCTTAAACAAAGTTCCGAGTGACCCGACAGCCCATATTTCCTGAGGAAGAGCGAGATGGTGACATTCTGTTGACATTTATGTTAAGGGCTATTTTTGGTATGGGCAGTTTGAGTTATTAAATTAATATAAATCAATATTTAATCAAGGTGAGAAA
>CACYDE010000018.1 GCA_902773045.1 uncultured Ruminococcus sp.
CGCCAGTATGCCTTCGTCCTCCGCCTTGCTCTGCACTCACCGGCATCGTCTCCTTTTGTCCGTCTATTTATTTGGATTGCTATAAGCATAAATTGAAAATTTATTTCTTCACAGTTCCTAAAATAAATTATCTTTCAAAATGCATAAACAAAAGATATTTTATCTTACGATCGGCTATGATTTTTTGTTGTAAAGGAGAATTTATGTTTAAGAAAAAATGTAATGCGTTTATTCGGAATGCTGCGGTTATAACGCTTTCTGCTTTGACGGCGGTTTCGTTCTTTTCGGGGTGCGGAAATATTGATGAAGAGGATAACCCTGTCGAAGAGACAAAAAGTGAACCGGGGAAACTCAGTGTTGTAACGACGATTTTTCCCCAATATGATTTTGCAAAGCAGATAGGCGGAGACAAGGCGGATTTCACAATGCTTCTGGGTCCCGGGGAAGAAGCGCATACCTATGAACCTACGCCACAGGATATTATAGAGATCCAGAACGCTGACATATTCATCTGCGTCGGAGGCGAGTCCGAGTCGTGGGTCGATGATATTCTTTCTTCTTTTGATACGAGCGGAATGGAGATCATCAATATGATGAGCTTGGTTGACGTTGTCGAGGAAGAGATCGTTGAAGGAATGGAAGAAGAGGAAGAAGACGGAGCCGATGAAGAGGAGACAGGCGACGGCGATGAGGAAACGGAATACGACGAGCATGTCTGGACTTCAATTGACAACGCGCAGATCATATCTCAGGCGATCGCAGACGCGTTTTGTGAAAAAGACGAAGCCAATTCTTCTTTTTACAGAGTGAACTGCGAAAAGTATCTTTCGGAACTTTCGGATCTGAAGAAAAGCTTTAATTCTGCGGTCAACAGTATGGAGAATAAAACGATCGTTTTTGGTGACAGATTCCCGTTGAGATATTTTGCAGACGAGTTCGGGCTTGATTACTATGCGGCTTTTCCCGGCTGTGCGGAACAGAGTGAGCCGAGTGCGGGAACGGTTGCTTTTTTGATCGAGAAGGTGAGAGAAGAAGAAATTCCCGTTGTGTTTTATCTCGAGCTTTCAAACGGAAAGATCGCCGAGACGATCGCCGAAAGTACAGGAGCGAAAACCATGCGCTTCAATTCCTGTCATAACGTTACGATGGAACAGTTCCTTGACGGAGTGACGTATATCGATCTCATGAGAGAGAATGTTTCCGCTCTGGAAGCTTTATCCGAGTGAGAAAGAATGTAATGTTTTGTTTCTCACTCGGATAAAGTCTTTGCGGCTTTCATCAGATTTTTCTTGACTTTTTTTAGAAAGAGTTATATAATCTTCTTGATACGGGCTGTGAAAAGACGAGTTTTCGAATTTGCCATTCAGAGAGAGAACGTTTGGTGAGAGTTCTTTGGTCAAATCGTTGACGGCTACCTTGGAGCCTCTGTGCGAAAGTGCAGCGTAAATTCTGCGTTAAAGAACGATCGAGTGATGTGTAATGTTTTTGATTTTACACATAATACGGGTGGTACCACGGTAATTATTATCGTCCCATGGAGCGCACGGCTTCGTGGGATTTTTGTTTTGCCGTGACTTTCCGATGAAGAAAATAATTCAGGCGATCGTAATAAGCAAAGAATTTTTGTGCGGTGTTGCCTTTGTTTTACGATCGGCTAAGAAAATTATTTATAAGGAGATAATTAAAATGGAATGGACAGGACTTAACGAACTTCGTGAGAAGTATCTTTCGTTTTTTGAATCTAAAGGTCATTTGCGTTTAAAGAGCTTTCCGCTCGTTCCGCCGAAGGACGATAAAAGCCTTCTTCTCATAAATTCGGGAATGGCGCCGATGAAAAAGTATTTCACGGGAGAGGTTACTCCTCCGAGAAAAAGAGTTACAACATGTCAGAAATGTATCAGAACTCCCGATATCGAACGCGTCGGAATAACTGCGCGTCATGGAACATACTTTGAAATGCTCGGTAATTTCTCGTTTGGCGACTACTTCAAAGAGGAAGCTACAACATGGGCTTGGGAATTTTTCACCGAGGTTCTTGAAATGCCTAAGGAAAAGCTTTACGTTTCGATTTATGAAAACGACGAGGAAGCGTTTAAAATATGGACCGAGAGAAGAGGAGTTGAAGCTTCTCACGTTGTTCGTCTCGGAAAAGAAGATAATTTCTGGGAGCATGGTTCGGGTCCCTGCGGTCCGTGCTCGGAGATCTATTTTGACCGCGGAGAAGAAAAGGGCTGCGGAAAGCCTACTTGCGGAGTAGGCTGCGACTGTGACAGATACGTTGAGGTCTGGAATCTCGTTTTCACTCAGTTCGACAGTGACGGCAAGGGAACGTATACTCCTCTCGACCACCCGAATATAGATACGGGAATGGGTCTTGAAAGACTTGCGTGCGTTATGCAGGGCGTTGACAACCTTTTCCTTGTTGATACGGTTCAGAATATTATGAAGCATATAAGCGAGATCACGGGTGTTAAGTACGGCGAAAATGAAAAAAGCGATATTTCCCTTCGTGTAATTACCGATCATATCAGATCGACTACATTTATGATAAGCGACGGTGTAATGCCGTCAAACGAAGGCAAGGGCTATGTCCTTCGCAGACTCCTCAGAAGAGCTGCACGTCACGGACGTATGCTCGGCGTAACAGAGCCTTTCCTCTATAAGGTCTGCTCGACAGTTATAAAGGAGAACGAAACGGCTTATCCGGAGCTTCGTGAAAAGGAAGATTTCATTACAAAGCTTATAAAGGTTGAAGAAGAAAACTTCAATAAGAACGTTGAACAAGGTATGTCGCTGCTTAAGAACATCATGGATAATAACAATGAAAAAACCATCAGCGGCGCGGATGCCTTCAAACTCAGCGATACCTACGGTTTCCCGATCGATCTCACCAAGGAGATCGCGGCGGACAGCGGCTTCACAGTCGATGAAGAGAAATTCAGAGAGCTTCTTGCGGAGCAGAAAAAGCGTGCAAGAGACGCCCGCAAAAACGCAGGCGCCGACGCATGGATAAGTGACTCCACGGATCTTTCCGATATTTCTAAGACCGATTTCACCGGTTACACAAGCTTCTCGAGTGAGTCTAAGGTTCTTGCTCTTGTCAAGGACGGTGAAAGAGCGGAGGCTGCCTATGAGGGAGATGAGGTTTTAATTATTCTCGACAAAACGCCGTTCTACGCTGAAAGCGGCGGTCAGATCGGCGATACAGGCGTAATTTCCTGCGGCGATTTCATTGCGGAGATCACCAACACTACAAAAAACAATAACGGAATTTATTTCCATACGGCGAAAATCGTCAGAGGTATGGCAAGCGTAGGCGCAGACGTTACAGCTTGTATTAAGGCTTCAAGACGAGAGGATATCATGAGAAATCATACTGCGGCTCACCTTTTGCAGGCGGCTCTCAGAGAGGTTCTCGGAACTCACGTTCAGCAGGCGGGTCAGCTCGTTTCAGACGATAAATTCAGATTCGACTTCACTCATTTCTCCGCCATGACGGCAGATGAGATCAAAAAAGTCGAGGAGCTTGTTAACGCTAAAATCTTTGAGGCGATCGAGGTCACAAGCACGGAAATGCCGATCGAGGAAGCAAGAAAGCTCGGTGCAATGGCTCTCTTCGGCGAGAAGTACGGCGATATCGTCAGAGTTGTAAAAGCAAGTGACTTCTCCATCGAATTCTGCGGAGGTACTCACGTAAACAACACGTCGAAGCTCGGACTTTTCCATATCCGTTCGGAGGCTTCCGCAGCGGCAGGTGTGAGAAGAATCGAAGCTGTTACAGGTCACGGAGTCCTTTCTTGTCTTTCGGGCGCGGTAGGAATTATTCATGAAGCTGCGGACAAACTGAAACTGCCCAATCCGTGGGAACTTGTTCAGGGCTGTGAAAAGGTTTCTGAAACTCTGAAAGAAAAAGACAGGAAGATCGATGAGCTTAACGGAAAACTGGCTATGGGTATGGTTTCCGAAATTATTGCTTCGGAAAAAGTTGAGAAGAATGTAAGCATATTCACCGGAATTCTCGAAGGTGTTTCCGCAGATATGCTGAGAAATATCTGTGATAAGGTCACGGACAGATATCCCAATGCTGTTGTAGTTCTTGCAGGAAAGAATGACGGCAAAGGAACGTTTGCCGTTTCATGCACAAAAGAAGCCGTAAGAGCAGGAGTCAAAGCAGGTTCAGTCGCAAAGGCGATCGCACAGCTCACAGGCGGCAACGGCGGCGGAAAGCCGGAAATGGCGATGGCAGGAGCTAAAGATATTTCTAAGATCGAATCTGCAATATCTCAGGTTGTTTCGGTTATCTCTCCGATGATCTCCTGATAATGTTATATTAGGCAGCAGCGAAGCGCGCTGCCGCCAAAAAACGATCGGGTAAGGTTTTTATTATCATAAATAGTGAAAGACGAACCAATGAGAGCGACAATCAAGGGATAACTCTTTTGGTTCGTTTTTTTGAAAACTCAGCCGAAACTGCTATGCATGACTGTGAAGCATGCCGCTGCCATGCCTGCAAAATCTCCGATAAGCGCACAGGGAATTGTGTAACCGGTGTTTTTGACGTTGACGGCTCCGTAGTAGACTGCAATGCAGTAGAATGTCGTTTCCGTCGAACCTGTTATAACGGCAGCGATTTTTGACGTCAAAGAATTTGCACCGCTGTCTTTTACTATACGATCAAGCAGTGCCAGCGATCCGCTTCCGCTTATGGGTTTCAGAAGAAAAAGCGGTGCGATCTCTGTGGGTACTCCGATTTTTTCCATAATAGGTCTGATGATATCGGTTATCATATCGAGAGCGCCGCTTGATTTGAACATTCCCACTGCCGTGATGAGACCGATGAGTGACGGCGCGATCGAATACATTGTTTTTAATCCGTCCTTTGCGCCGTTTATGAAGCAGTCGAAGACGGGAACTTTTTTCGCCAGACCATAGGATATTATCAGTAATATAACTATCGGCATAATTAACGCTGTCATTTTTTATCACCTTATTTTTTATTGTAAAACATTTTTACGGAAAATATACCCATTGCCATTCCAAATACCGAAGCCGCCCAAATGTACTGGATAATGGAAGTCGGTTGATCGGTGCCGTTTGATTTAAGAACCGAAAGGATCATTGTGGGAATGAGTTGTATCGATGTCGTGTTAAGAATTACCAGCATAACCATATTTCTGTCAGCCGTATCTTTTTGATCGAGCCGTCTTTCTTTTTCAAGTTCCCTCATGGCTTTGATCCCGAGTGGGGTGGCAGCGTTTCCAAGTCCCAGAAGATTTGCTGTGAAATTTGAACAGACAGCGCCGAATGCGGCAGAGTCAGGATCAAGTTCCGGAAACAAACGAGAGAGAAACGGCGAAAGAAGTTTTGCAATTTTTTTTGCCGCTCCGCTTTTTTCTGCGATTTCCATCAGCCCGCTCCAAAGACAGATAGTGCCTGTCATAGTAATTATAAGTTCGACCGCATCGTTCGCTGATGTAAGAACTTCGTTGCTCAGTGAATCGGATCTCCCGGTTATCAGTGAACAGATAACGCTCAGTATAATGATGGCGCACCAGATATAATTTAACATACGCACTCCCAAATTTACCAATTTTTTGTAGAAAAGGTTGACTTTTGCCAATTTTTGGTTTATAATGAAGAAAAAATTTGTTGGAGAAACAGTGAATGATACGAATTTTGGGGTTATTTTTCAATGTTTTATGATCCGACATAAATAAGCTATTGTAAAATTTCAGATCAAATGTGCCGCCGCAGGCGGTAAATATGATCCCCATACGTCAAAAGAGGTCATTTTCGCTGCCGGAAGCGGATATAAAGACGGACGGTGGCATATATAATTTGAAAAATGAGTGATCTTCGAACTGCGCTGACAAATTTTATGATCGTAAAATTAAGGAGGATAAAAAATGAAAAGATCGGGTGATTTGTGTAAAATAGACAGCCTTGGACGAGTTGTCATACCTGTCAGACTCAGGAGAAAGTTTGATTTAAAACCGTATGACGCGCTAGAGGTTTTTACGGAGGGCGGAAGTATTATTTTGCAGAAATATATTCCAACGTGCGTTTTTTGCGGTGAGGAGGAAAATCTGACCGATTTCGGCGACAAGTGCATATGCGGTAATTGCATTGCGAAGATCTCCGTTTTGAATGCGGAGTAACTATTGAATGTGGTTTCTGTCACTGCTGAATTTTTATGATTCCCGTGCTTGTTTTATGCCAATAATTCTTTGATTTGAAGCTCACAGGCGCATAAACAGCATATTGCGCAAAAAATGGAATTAAATTTTGTAAACAATTTATAACAAATAAATTAGACTTAATAATTGAAAAAGTGCTGAAAAAATGTTAAAATAATAAATGTCATATTGGCAACTTGCATAAATGTTTTTGTTCCTTTACAGATTTTTTATTTTATTGATAATCAGCACTGTTGGGGTGTTTATCCCGGCGCTTTTTCACTGCGCCGGCAGTTTCGATAGGAGGAAATAAATTGAATAAAGTAAAGGTGAAGAAACTTTTGTGCTGTCTGTTTGCCGCAGCAACTATGATAGCCCCGCTTGGCGGAATAAACAATGCATATGCAGAAGAGGATGAAGGTCTTGAGGAGAGCATTACGGATGAAATTTCCGCCGATGACGGCGATTCCGAAGGAGCCGAGGAAGCGGGGGATGAAGAATCAGCAAATGTGGAGGAGAGTTCTGTGAGTTCAGTGGCAGAATTGGATAAGCTTGCGTACAGCGGAGACGATCTCGGCGCGGCTTACACGAAAGAGGCTACAACCTTCAAGGTCTGGTCACCAACGGCAACGAAAGTTCAGGTCTTGATTTATGCAAAAGGAAGTGACGAGGAAGAGGACAGCAAATATCTCTCGGTCACGGATATGGAGTATGATGATTCAAACGGCGTTTGGTCGGCGAAAGTCGAAGGCGATCTTTTGAATAAGTATTATACGTATTATGTTTACAACGGAAAAAAAGGAAAGGAAACCGTTGATATCTACGCGAAAGCGGCAGGAGTCAACGGAAACCGAGGAATGATCGTTGAACTGGCGTCAACCGATCCCGAAGGCTGGGAAAACGACAAGCATGTTTCCGTAGACAGCCAGTCCGAAGCGATCGTGTGGGAGGTCAATGTCAAGGATTTCTCCAATGATCCCGATTCGGGCGTAAGCTCAAAAAACAGGGGAAAGTATCTTGCTTTCACAGAGAACGGGACGACCGTTAAATCAAACGGAACGACAACGACATGTATGGACTATTTGAAGGAGCTTGGAGTAAACTACGTTCAGCTGCTTCCGATCTTTGACTTCGGCTCTGTCGATGAATCTTCGAAAGAGGATCAGTTCAATTGGGGCTATGACCCGAAAAACTACAATGTTCCGGAGGGGTCGTATTCAAGCAACCCCTATGACGGCAACGTCCGCATCAATGAAGTAAAGCAGATGGTTCAGTCTATTCACAACAACGGAATGGGCGTTGTTATGGATGTCGTTTTTAATCACACATACGAGGGAGCTAAGTCGTGGTTCAATATCACGGTTCCCGATTATTATTACAGATACACCGACAGCGGAACATGGTCGAACGGTTCCGGCTGCGGTAATGATACGGCTTCCGAGCATCTCATGTTCAGGAAGTATATGATCGACTCGGTCGTTTACTGGGCGAAGGAATATCACATCGACGGATTCCGCTTTGATCTCATGGGGCTTCATGACGTTGAGACGATGAATGCTATTCGTGAAGCTCTCGATCAGCTTGACGGAGGCGAAAAGATCCTGATGTACGGCGAGGGCTGGTCTCTCGGAACGGGCGCAGAGCCGGGAACGGTCATGGCTACTCAGTATAACATAACCAAGATGTCGGATAGGATCGGAGCGTTTAACGACGGTATCCGCGACGGGATCAAAGGCAGCAACTTCAATGCCTCCGAAGGCGGTTACATTCAGGGCGGTCAGGGTCAGTCCGCAGTCAAATCCGGTATCAAAGCGGAGGTCGGAAACTGGGCTGCATTCCCGACTCAGACGGTTACTTACAATTCCTGTCACGATAATTACACGCTCTGGGATAAACTCGTGGCGACAAGCGGCTCTTTTGAAGATTACAAAATGAGAAACGAAGACCTCGTTTCCATGAACAAGCTGGCGGCTGCTATCTCTCTGACTTCTCAGGGAATCAATTTCTTCCAGGCGGGCGAAGAGTTTGCGAGAACGAAGCGCGGCGATGAGAATTCTTATCGTTCTTCATCGAAAATCAATCAGCTTGACTGGGAGAGAAGAAACGACTACAGCGACATGGTTCAGTATTATTCAGGGCTTATCGAGATCAGAAAGAATTTTGCGCCGTTCACCGACCCGACGGACACTTCGGCGAAAAACATTAAATTTATCGAGAGTCTCCCCAAGGGAGTAATCGCTTACACTTTGAAGAATGATATAACGTCAGACAGGCAGTGGAATCAGGTTGCTGTGATGTTCAATGCAACGGACAGCGACGCACAGGTCGATCTCGGCGGCGAGGGTATGCCCGGTGAGTGGGTAGTTGTCGTAAACGGCGACAGCGCAGGTCTCGGCGGACTTTCCGTGATAAACGGCAGCAAAGCAACCGTAAAAGCAGGAACGGCCCTTATGCTCGTCGATAAGACAAGCTTTGATTCGTTAAAGCTTAAATCCGACAAAGGAACCGTTATGGTAAAGCATGTTGATCTTGATTCGGGAAACGTCATCAAAAAGCAGGTGATTTCCGGAACCATAGGAAACAAGTATTCGATCACGGCTGACGAGAGTCTTGCGATGGAATACACGTTCGCAGGCTCGGAGGGTGAAGTCAACGGAAAGTATTCCGCAGAAGGCGCAGAAGTAACTCTCAACTATACAAAATATACGGGAACATTCGGTACGGCAACAATAAAGTTCGTGGACAGTGAGACCGGAAATGAACTGACAGAAGCTATCGTTCAGACGGGAAGAACAGGTTCGCGCTACTATACCGCCGAGCTTCCCACAGTCAGAGGATATGCTCTTGATCTGACTGCTCTTCCGACCAACGGCGCAGGTAAATTCACGGACGGAAATACCGAGATCATCTACAAGTATTCTCCGATCGAGAACGAAACTATTACCGTTCATTATAACAACAAAAACGGCTGGGATAATGTTACGCTTTATGCTTACGGAAACGGAACACAAAACGGAAACGAAACCAAAGAAGTCATCGGTGAATGGCCCGGAAGCGCAATGAATAACGACGGCGACGGCTGGTGGTCATATACTATTCCGTCGGAAAAACTTAAAGGCGTCGGCGGGATCAGAGTTATCGCAGCAAACGGAAACGCTCAGGATCCGCTTGCGGGAAACGAGGGATATAATGTTTCCGGAGAGGTCTGGATCAAAGACGGCGTTGTTTCAAAATCAAAGGATAAGGAGAAAGAGGTCGTAAGTTCGGGTAAGATCAACGTTATATATGTTGACTATTCCGGCGCGATAATTGACAAGGATATCCTTACGGGAGAAATAGATAAGGAGTATGAGATTACTCCGAAGGAATTCTTCGGTTATGAGCTGACCGACAGCTCGGAAAATGTCGGAGGTTACTATACCGCAGAGGAGATCAATGTTATATTTAACTACAGTCCGAATTACGGAAAGAGTCTGATCGTGTGGCTCGCTGCAGGCGGAGTAGCTGTACTTGCCGGCGGCATTGCAGCGTTTGTTCTCAAAAAAAGATCTTCGAAATAAAACAGCTAAAAAGCTCTGAATTTGATTTTTATGCGGCGGTAGGTCGCCGCCGCGTTTAAATAACATCAAAATTTTAAAACAGGAGGAAATAAGAATGAGATTCAAGAAGACAATGTCGATAGCCATTGCTGCGGCTATGCTTACTTCAGCTTTCTGTACAATGGGTCTTAGCGCAAGCGCGGACGCTGCGGCTTCGGTCAAGGATATCGACAAAACCGATTACTCAACCTATACTACTTACAGCGGCAGTGATCTCGGCGCGAGTTATTCACCCGAATCAACAACATTTAAGGTGTGGGCTCCGACTTCGACCGATGTTACGGTGAAACTCTACTCGGCAGGAAGTGATGAAGAAGCGGATCAGCCCGAGACGGGTGACGTTTCGTCAACGTTTATCCGTGAAGTTGGAATGGAACTTGACGAGTCAACGGGCGTTTGGAGTGTGAAAGTAGACGGAGATCTTAAAAACACCTACTACACATACTTCCTCAAGAACGACCTCAGCCCCAAGGGCGTTGAAGTCTGCGACGTTTATGCGAGGGCTGCCGGAGTCAACGGCAACCGTGCGATGGTAGTTGATCTTGATTCAACAGACCCGTCGGGCTGGGAGAACGACAGCTTCAACAGAGTTGATTTCCCGACGCAGGCTAATGTTTGGGAGGTTCATATCAAGGACTTCTCCTATGACCCCGAATCCGGCGTTTCACAGGCAAACAAGGGAAAGTACATGGCATTCACGGAGTTTGAAACAACTCTCAATAATGCAGGCGACGTAAAGACCTGCATGAATTACCTCAAGGATCTTGGAATCTCTTACGTTCAGATCAACCCGATGTATGACTTCGGTTCGGTTGATGAGACGGGCGATGACACTCAGTTCAACTGGGGCTATGATCCTAAAAACTATAATGTTCCGGAAGGCTCATATTCGAGCAACCCGTATGACGGTAATGTCCGTATAACCGAAATGAAGCAGATGATCCAGGCTCTCCATGAGAACGGAATCGGCGTTATTATGGACGTTGTTTACAACCACACTTATGCTTCGACCGATTCGTGGTTTAACCTCACTGTTCCGGGTTACTATTACAGACAGAACGCAGACGGCTCATGGTCGAACGGTTCGGGCTGCGGTAATGATACGGCTTCCGAGCGTGAGATGTTCAAAAACTATATGGTTGACTCAATTAAGTATTGGGCTGACGAATATCATCTTGACGGATTCCGCTTTGACCTTCTCGGTCTTCATGACGTGGATACGATGAATCTTATCCGTGACGAACTTGATAAGATGGACAAGAAGATCATCACCTACGGCGAGGGTTGGGTTCTCGGCGGAACACCTGATAAGTACAACTGGGCAGGCAACAAGACTCAGATGTGTACACAGTCAAAAACCTTCAAAGTCAACGAGAGAATCGGTTTCTTCAACGACGATGCCCGTGACGCATTGAAGGGTAAAGCTTTCGATGACCTTGTTTCTCCGGGATTTGTTTCCGGCGCAGGAATGAAGGATAACGACCTTTACAGAAGTATCCAGGGTCACTTTGATGTTTCGAACTGGATAACAAGAGTTCCCGGTCAGAACGTTATGTACGCCTGCTGTCATGACAACCAGACATTGTGGGACAGACTCGTTGCTTCGACTTACGGTGTGGATATCACCAACGAAACATACGAAGAAAGAAAAGAAGTCTTTGTTTCCAACAATAAGCTCAGCGGAGCGATAGTTCTGACTTCACAGGGTATTCCTTTCGTACTCGCAGGTGAAGAGTTCGCAAGAACAAAATACGGCGATCACAACTCCTACAAGTCTTCTCCCGACATCAATATGCTTGACTGGTCGAGAGCAGCAGAGTATGCAGATATCGTTGCCTATTATAAGGGTCTCATTCAGATCAGGAATAATTTCGCTGCGTTTGCTGACGGAACACGTACTTCGGGCGAAAGAATGGTAAAATTCGAAACCCCGAGAGGCGTGATCGGTTATTCTCTTGACAACCTCGGAGATTACGAAGGTTTGCCGGAGGATGCGGTCGTACCCGAAGAGGAAAATTGGAGACATCAGTGGAGCAAGGCTCTTGTTTACTTCAATTCCAGTCTCACCGAATCCTGTGAGATCACACTTCCCGGAAAGGCTCTGTCGGGAATTATGGGCGATATGGACAGCGATAAATTTGTAACCGCGACCGACGCACTCTGCATTCTCAGAAGTTCGATCGGAGCAGAAACATTGACCGATGACCAGAAATTCTTTGCAGACCTCGACGGCGACGGATCGGTAACAGCAGATGATGCAATAATCGCTCTGAAAACCAGTGTTGACCTTGAAAAGAAGGTTGAGATCAGAGGTCAGTCCGGTGAGTATTCTGTTATTGCAGACAAGCAGACAGCAGGTCTTAAGGAGATCAGAACTGTAAGCGGAACTGTTACTCTTGAACCTAACTCTGCTCTCATTCTCGTTCCCAAGGAGTCCTATGATGACTGTGCATCAAAGATGAATGAGATCGACAACGCAGACGCTTATGTTGTTGTTAACCATATTGAATCCGAAACAGGCAAAGTTCTTTACACCACAACCATAAAGGGCAAGGAAGGTCAGGCTTACACAACTCAGAAAGCCAACGACCTCCAGATCGCTTATGACCTCGTTAAAGTTCCCGACAACGCAACAGGAACAATGGTAAAGGGTACAACCGAAGTTAACTATGAGTACAAACTCTTTGAGGGCGGCGTCGGAACATTGACTGTCAGATACGTTGATGAAGATACAGGAAAAGACCTTACAACGCCTACAGTTACAACTGCAAGAGGCGGCACAGAGTATACGACTCAGCCGAAGTCCTTCTCTTGGTATGAACTCGATATGGATAAGTATCCCGAGAACGCTTCCGGCGTTTACACCAAGGAAGGCGTAGAGGTTGTTTACTACTATAAGTACAACAAGCCGGCTAAGACTGATGAGCTCGTTACCAGCACGATTCGAGTAAAACTGGTTGACGCGGATTTTGAACCTTATATTTATATCTGGGACGATGAAGGCAAGGCTCTTCCGCAGGCAGTTAACTGGCCCGGAACAGCGCTCACCGAGAAAGATGAAGACGGTTGGTACATCTTCACATTCGAAAACTACAACGTATACAACTGGATCCTCAACGGCGGCGGCAGCCAGACTGCTGATATGTCTGCTTCCGGTGATATTTGGGTAGTTGCAACAGGCAGCGCAAAGAATGTTCAGGTTTACAGCTATAACCCGGATAAGGTATAATCACTGACTTTTGTCGAGTCTGTATTTGTGATGATGGATTCAGACCCCAAATTATAACATCAGTGTTTTAACATTTTAACAAAAAATTATCCCCTTGAATATCATGTTCAAGGGGTGATTTTTTGCGAAGATCGAGAACCGGCGGTGCAGTTTTGCTTTTAAGGACTTTTATTGTTCTGTTTCTTTCGTTTTTTATATTCATATTTTTTTATTTTGAAAAACGTGTTTCTCCGTTTATGTCGGAATATACAGTGATGAAAGGTCAGCAGATGATGACCGAACTTTTCGCCGATACAGTTAATGAAAAAATGTCTTCCATGGAACTGACATACGACAAGCTTATGAATATTACATATTCCAAAAACGGTACGATCCAGTCACTAAACACCGATGTAGTTACACTGAATAAATTAAAAAACGAAGTGACGTCCGATCTCTCGGAGCTTCTTTCACAGGAATACGAGTACGTTGTCCGAATTCCTGTCGGAAGTGTTCTCAACAGTGAGTTCCTAAGTGGTATGGGTTGGGATCTTGAATTTAATAATGTTGTCACGGGTGATGTGAACTCCGAATTCCGAAGCGAATTTGAAACGGGAGGTGTGAATCAGACGATCCACAGACTCTATATAGATATCACGGGAAGTCTGATGATTATTGCCGGCGGTGAACAGGAACCGATCAAGGTCACGTCGTCTGTTCTTGTCGGAGAAACGGTGATCGTCGGAAGCGTTCCCGATTTTATGGGTCTTGAAGAATAACCGATATTTTTAATCATCGGTCAGCTCTTCGATCAGGGATTTGATGAAGTCTCTTATTTCTTCGTTTGTCATCGTCATCTCTTTTAGTTTCATGTATTCAATGGCATTGGTGAGAGAAGAGTAGATGCTTGTTTCTTTGGTTGCACATTGAATAACGGTGTTTTTAAGAATATAGCTGAAAACAACTGTCCGATCGTTTGGGTGCCAGTAAATCTGGACTTCGCTCGGCAGGATCAGATCGTCCTTGGGGATAATATACGTGTAGCTGTCGGAGTTTATAAGCGTCAGCATTCTCTCGAAGATTTGAATGATATGATTTCTTGTGAGTGGTTTGTAGTACATTTGAGGGAATTCACAGACCATTCCTGTTTCCGCAAAATTCCTCAGTCCGTTTTTGGTGCAGAAGCTTATAATATTAGTGTGACGGTCTGTTTCCGTTAAGTGTATGGTTCCGTCCCAGTTTCCGTAGATGTTGATGAGCGACGATATTATATCCTGTTTTTGAGGAAAATCATTAATATGCTCTTCAAGTATCGTTTTGTCAAGAAAAGGTGAGAAGCAAGGCTGGTTAAAAACAGTTCCTACCGTGTTTCCGAAATATGCAAACTGCTGTCTGACAATGATATCAATGTAATCTCCTCTTTCCATAAGAGGAAAGCAGAAGGATGATATCCTTCGGAAACATTCCGAAAAATAGTTCAAAAGAGTCTGATCGGTTGTGAAAAAACCGTGTTTCATCTCATGGTCGAATGCAAGAACGCAGTCATCGGAGATCATAATGTTCGGCAAAACGGACGCTTCGCTAAGATAGCTTCCGTGCGATTCGTAGTGATACAAAACATTATAACCCGAAACACAAAAGAAGGTGGGGAGTATGTTTTTTAACAATGCAAGATTAATATAGCTTTTTTCGATCGTTTTTTCCATACAGACGATCTGAGTGATCTTTGTATTTTCTTCCGATGACAAGGATAGAAGAAGCTGCTGGATATCGGTGTATGTAGGCTGCATAATAATTTTAAGTTCTTTGTCTGAGAATTCCGGCTCCTTGCATCGAGAGATAATTTTTTCGGCATAAGAAACTATCTCATGAGAAGTGGTCAATGAATGAATTGTTTTTTCATCAAAAGAGAAAGCGGCGTCACTTTTCATGACCATGTGTTTTTGAGGTCTCAGGAATTCTTCCGTATTCCGCAGGTCGTCGATCAATGAGTGGATATAGATATAGCTGTTCACGACATCTTCTCCGTACATAGTCTTATCATATTCTAAAAGAAATTTCTGTCGTTCCAAAGCAGTCATTCTCATCTCTTTTGCAAGAAACTCTACCGTTTCTACGGAGCTTGGGATCCTGTCACCATTTATATATCTATAAAGTGAGGAACGAGCGATACCGGTAATTTTTGAAAGCTCTGGAATGGTAATTTCATTCTCACTAAGATAATTTGAAAAATATTCGCTGAAACTCATTTTGTACCTCTGTAAAATATGTTTTATTTATATTATACAGAAAAATAAACAAACATAATTACCAAATAGAAAAATAATTATCAAATATTTTTCTTTTTTTAATGGTGCTTGATTTGTTGCCGGGAAAAATTTGTATTTTGACGTTGAAATCTATGGAATTTATCTCAACTTTGTTGTATAATTAAAATAATAAAAAGAATAAAAAAAGTGATTTGAACCGAATTGTTTTCCTTTCGAAAAAAGGAAAAAGCATTGCAAGCTGATGATCGGATCGAGAAAAAGGTTATTACTCAAACTTCCCACATACTATAGCAATCCAAATAAATAGACGGACAAAAGGAGACGATGCCGGTAAGTGCAGAGCAAGGCGGA